>JAZSEX010000002.1:0-46236 GCA_045531935.1 Acutalibacteraceae bacterium
AGGAAACGGAGTGACGGTCAACAATGAATGGTTTGCAAATTAGTATAATTATTCTTACCGTTGCAATAGCTCTGTTCAATTTCTTTCTCTGTGTCAGCGTTATGGGTACGGCAACCCAAAGCCGCCGCATTGTTGAAAAACGCATTAATAAAATCGCAAGCAAAAAAAGCGGACTTACCCTTCAGCTTCAGGAAAAGAAGAAGGAACGCAAATCATCAATATTAAAAAGAGCCGTTGACAGCAACGGAAAGCAATCAGTTCAGCGCAAAAAGCTTATGAATACAATTTTCAACGAGCTTATTCTCGCTGATATAATGATGAAGCCCGAAGAATTCTGTATTATCTGGATAGTGCTCACCTTTGTTCCCGCAGGCCTGGCGGCACTGTTTCAGCTCGGTCTGATGCCTTCGGCAACCCTTGCGGTAATCGGTGCGTTTTTGCCGGTTGTTTTCATCAAAGTGAAAAAGGATAAACGCAAGAAAGCTTTTGAGGCGCAGCTCGGAGATACGCTTATTATGATGTGCAACGGCTTGCGTTCAGGCTTTTCATTCAACCAGGTTATGGAAAACGTAGCTAACGATATGCCGCCGCCGATAGGTATTGAATTCGGCAGAGTGTGCAACGAAATACGCTACGGTGCAACAATGGAAGAGGCACTCAACAATATGTGCGACCGTGTAAAAAGTGCCGATCTTCTGCTTGTTGTTTCCGCTGTGCTTATTCAGCGTACAACGGGCGGCAATCTTTCCGAAATACTTTCAACAATTTCAAATACTATCCGCGAAAGAATCAAAATCAAAGGTGAAATAAACTCCATCACCGCCCAGGGCCGAATGTCGGGACTGATAATCGGTGCTCTGCCTATAGGAATTGCGGCAATACTTATGGTGGTGAATCCCGAATATATGTCAACCTTCTTTACCACAACTGCAGGAAATATAATGCTTATTGTTTCGGTTGTTATGGAGGTTGTAGGCTTTTTCGCAATAAGAAAAGTAGTTACCGTAGAATACTGATACGGAGGTGAGCTTTTTGGAATTTCTCGTTATTGCTTATTCGTTTCTTGCTTTTATTGCGGTTGTGCTGGTTGCTTCACCTGCAGGACAGAGCATGGATAAAAAGCAAAAACGTATCGAAAGGATAAATAACTCTGTCGGTCAGCCGGTGTATAAAGAGCTGGAGCTTTCGTTTTACGAAAGATTTCTGGGAAAGGGAATCAAAGGTCTTTCATCAAAAATCAGCAAGTTCCTTCCTCAGAAGAAAAACGCCAACAAAACCAAAACGCTCGAAGCCATACGCAAACAACTGCGTTACGCAGGTATATTTATGGAGCCGTCCGATTTTCAGTTTATAAAGTACGCCTTTCTGGTCGGTGCACTTTTCCTGACTCTTGTAGTCGTGTTGGTCGTCAAAGCAGAGGCACTCATATCCCTTCTTATACTTATGGTCGGTACACTGATAGGCGTTATGGGGCCGACAATGTACCTTCGATCACGTGTTTCAAGCCACCAGATGGGTATAAAAAAACAGCTGCCTGATGCAATGGATATGCTGTGCGTGTGTATCGAAGCGGGTCTCGGCTTTGATGCGGCACTTTTAAAGGTTTCTCAAAAGCTCAAGGGTCCGTTTATTGATGAGCTTATGATTGTATACCGTGAGATTCAGATGGGCAGAACAAGGCGTGAAGCCCTGCAGAGCCTTTGCGATTCAACAAACCTTGACGAACTCAAAACCTTTGCTTCTGCACTTGTGCAGGCGGAACAGCTCGGTATACCAATTAACAACGTTATGCGTGCGCAGTCAGAGCAGCTGCGTGTGGAAAGAAGCCAGCAGGCAAAAGAAAAAGGTATGAAGGCTTCAATCAAAATGCTGCTGCCGATGCTGCTGTTCATTTTCCCCGTAGTCTTTATAATTCTTATGGGTCCGACCGTTATGAACATTATGGAAACGTTTTAATGGCTATGAAAAAGATTATAATTATTAATAACAACAGAATAGTCACAAAAAATGCAGAGCTTGCCGATTCGTTTTTCACCCGCTTCAGGGGTCTGATGTTCCGCGAATCAATAGCTCAGGATTATGCACTGTTTATCACCCCCTGCAATCAGATACATATGCTGAATATGAAGTTTGCAATCGACGTTATTTACCTTGCCGAATCGGGTGAGGTTGTGAAGATTGAGTGCAACATTCAGCCGGGCAAAATATGTAAAACGGTAAAACAGGCGAAAAGTGTAATTGAGTTAAATGCCTTTGCTGCGGCAAGGCTCGGAATACACGAGGGTGACATCCTTAAAATAACTGCGAGGGATGAAAAATGAAGAAAAATAAAAATGAAAACGTAAAAGATATCGTCGTTGAAGAAACCGAAAGCACAGCAAAGAATCAGCCTGCACGCGGTAAAGAAAAAGAGAAAAACGAAACTCTTTTCAAAAAGGTGCTTTATGGCTATGACCCGGAAGAGGTTGCTTCTTACATAGATGATCTTAATAATACTTACGAGTCAGCTGCCCGTATGCAGGAAGCAAAGCTTTCTTCAATCAAAGAAGAGCTTGTTCTTGCAAACAGAGAGCGTGATTTTTACAGTGAAAAATACAGCGAGTGCAACGCTCGGCTCGACAAGCTTGTCGAAAGCGGTGCACAGGCTCAGAGCCGTGACAATTCCGCTGAGTACGAGGAGACGATTGCCGCCCTCAGAAAGAAGCTGGAGCTTGCCGAAAAAGAAAACGAAAACCTCAGGCAGGCGGCACAGTCACAGAATGAAACAAAGTCGCTCGAATATACCGACAGAATAGCCGCTCTTGAAAAGGAAAAGGCACAGCTGTCCCAGGCTCTCCAGACGCTTCGTAATGAAAACGGCGAGCTTACTGTCATTTCTGAAAAGTACAGCGCCCTGTTTGATTCTTACAACTCCGTTTTATCGCAGTATGAGCTGCTTAAATCACAGCTTCAGACAAAGGAAGAGGAGCTGAAGGCACTCGGCATACAGCTTGAAGACAAGAGCGATGAAATAAAATCTCTCTATGCAGAGAATGAGGATGTAAAGAAACTTAACGCAGAGCTTGAGGTTAAGCACAGCGTGCTTGAACAGCGTGCAGCAGAAAACGAAGAGGAAATAGTCCGCCTTAAAGATGTCAACAAACAGCAGGCGTTTGAGTGCGCAGAAAAAATCAATGCACTTGAAAACGAGCACGCCAGAGAGCGGCTTGACGCGCAGAAGGAGCTCAAGCTTCACAGCTATTATATCGAGCAGGCACAGCTTACCCTCACCGAGCTTACAAAGCAGATGGAGCAGATAAAAGGATCTCTTGAATAAAAAGCATAACCGGTTTAACGGGGGAATATCTGTATGAAAAAGTTTAAATACAAAGATATTGATAAAGAAATTACTGCTGCATTAAAAAATCACGTTAAACAATTCGGTTACAAGAAAATTGACTTTTATGCCTACAGAAAATATAAGGAGTATTTTATTTCAATATGCTTTGACAGCGGTGATTCGGCAGTTACTGCCTGCGCTTATATCAAACCGTTTTTTATTGACGATGTTTTCTGGGATGTATTTGATATAAGCTCCAACAAGGAAAGGCCTATGAGCCTCAGAGCAAACGGTGCATTTACAATACACGGTATTGTTCTTGTTGAAAAAGGCGGTGAGATAAAAGAATCTTTGGATGAAATCGACTCGATTGTGCAGAATTTGCTTGAGGAAACGGATGCAGAATGTATCAGATTTATTGACGGCTTAGGCGATGACATAGATAACTATATTGTCGTTGCTCAAGAGCTTGAGCGTGATGTGAGCCTGCAAAAGATGTTGTTCCATATAAAGAATAACCGTTTGGAACAAGCACTTGCGTTAGCAAAAGAAGAACTCTCAAAAGGTAACCACGGCGGATACGGTGCAGGTGATAAAAATATATATGATTTTGTTGTTGATTATTGCAATAAACGGCTTGCGACACAGCAGCCAAAGGAAAAAGCAGTGATGACAACCGATGAAAGACTGAAAACCTACAAATTTAACGACAGCTGGTGTATAGATATTCCGTATTCGTGGTCAGGCGGAATTGACGAGGATGATGAAGGCTATCTTTTTTACCCTCCGCGAAGCGACCTAACGGTAAGAATATGCGATTTTTATACAAATGAAACAGCCGAAGGCATCAAATCAGTATATTGTGAAACCGTACCCGAAGGCGCAAAGCCGTATGAGCTCGGATTCAGCCCGGATTCTTTTGAATCTTTTGCATACGAAACCGATCATTATGAAGACGGATTTAAGGTTTATCGCCTTATGATAGGCTGCTGTAAAGACGGATTACTCATTTCGGTCAATATTTATGCACTTAACCGTGATGAATGTATAGACGCACTCAAATATGTCAGAACAATAAAATCAACCGAAGAACCGAAAAAAAGAAAGTTCAGTTTGTGGGATAAGATAATAGGGAGAACATAAAAATGAGTTCAATGCCAAACGGCTGTATTATATCAAATAATATATTATCGGGAAAAGGCGAGCTTAAATGGTGCTTTAGGGAATCGCCTGTAAATAATATGGACAGCGGTTGGAGATTCTTATCCTGCAAAGATACCGATGAATACCTTGCCGATGCAAACAATTCTTCGGTTTGTTCGTTGGGTACCGTAGTGCAAATAGAGCCTGCCGTTCTTTCGATTATCAATTCGCCTGTCGGAACAGATGTAGAACTGACAGTTGTTGACGGAGAAAAGGTGTTTGTTCATACCAATTAAAGAGAAAGGGTATAAAAAAGAAATAAAGAGGTATAAAAATGAGTTACTCAGATTTGCAGAAAGCTTTGTCTTTAGCTCCGGATTGTAAGTTTTATACGACAGTAGGAGGAAAGTCAGAAACTGATATTGCCAAATCGGAACAATTGTTAAATATAAAATTTTCAAAGCAATGTTTAGAGTTTTATAAAGAATGTGGTTATTTATCATTTTTCGGAAATGAAATATACGGAATAAATCCTAATGACTTGGGGAATTTAGTCGGCAATTCAGTTGCATTTGCGCTAAATGACAGAGCGGTTTATAGTTTGCCTTTAAAATGGCTTCCTATTTATGATTTTGGTGACGGAAGTATGGCGTATCTTGATTATTCGTCTTTGAACAACGATAACGAGCCACCTGTTATTGCCGCTTTTTTTAACGGGGAAGAATACGTTGTTATACAGCAAATTGCCGAAGATTTAGGCAGCTTTATTCTTAAACTGGTTGAAGAACAACTGAAAGATATTAAAAACATAAAACCGTACGGCGAACCGAAAAAAAGAAAATTCAGTTTGTGGGATAAGATAAAGAAAAGCTGAAAAGAGGTGACGCACGGTGCCGATAATAAATCTGTTTAAAAAATTCAAAAAATCAGAAGAAAACGGTTACGCCCGCCTGTGTTACAGAGAATACCCCTCGGATACGCTGAATTTTGCAATATGGCATAAATTCGACGGCTCGTACGAATCGTGGGAGAGATGGGTTGAAGGCGCAAGAGAAATTTTTGCTCTTATAAACGTTGAGCCCACAAACTGCAGCGTCGGCACTGTAAAAAAAGAGCCCGGTTTGCTCAAGTACAAAAGCCTTGATAGAAGAATCGAGCGTGCCAAGAGGGAAGAGGACTCAATAAATTATATTCATTTTTACGCTTTACCGCCCGATTATACGTCGCTGGTGTTCGATGTCGTCGTAGATATGGCAACCATGATGTGGGATCACAAACCCGACGTTACTTATTTGCGCTTTAACAAAAGCTATATATCCATTGATAATCTGGATGCGGATAAAATAATTGAAATTCTCAGAAAAATGGTACCCGAAGGTAACGGCGAAATATTCTTTATGGATAACGAAGAGTGCCCGATGATGTATCCGTCAGGGCTTAATTCACCGGATTTCTATAAAACACTTGAAATTGTAAGGTGCTTTTAACGGATAATGAAGCGAAAGGAGCGACAGTGATGAAAAGACTCAGACGGTTTCATAAATCAGAGGACGGCGCGGTAATGGTTGTTGCAGCTCTGTGCCTTGTGGCTTTTTTGTCGGTTGCTTCGCTCGTTACGGATATGGGGCTGAAATACCACCAGAAAAGCAAGCTGCAAAGTGCAATGGATGCGGCGGCACTTGCCGCTGTACGCTATATGCCCGATGAGCAGACTGCAAAAACAGTTGCATTGGAATATATAGAAAAAAACGGCTTCAGCACAGAGAGCGTTGTTGTTGAATTTCCAAGCAACGAAATAGTCCGCGTTTCTGATTCCAGAACGGCAAAGACCGTGTTTGCAAGCCTATTTAAAACCGATTCCGTTCAGATCAAGGCAAAGGCGGCGGCTCGCTATGTTGACAAAAATATGGCGATTGATTTTGAGTATCTTATGTTCCACGGCGATGATTCTCAGTTTAATCTGGGTGGCCATTATAACGTCGGCGGCAGTATTTTCGGCAACGGCAACGTCTATGCAAACGGCGGCGGGTGCACAATAACAGGCACCGTCTTTTCCGCCAAAACGGCAGACTGTAATCAGTACAGCGTAACCGTAAACCGTCTTGAAAGCAATGTAAATTCTCAGAAAATGCCCGATTTTGACGAAACCATAATGTCCGTTGCACCAACAGCAACCAGGGGTATGTTTGAAAAGACGTATGAGACCATAAAGAAGTCGAACATCTATCTGAACCGCTATTCAGCGGGAGCAACAATAAATTCCTCAATTTCAATAAACGGCAATACGTATTGTTCAGGCACGTTGTCTACCGGCTATTTTTCTGACGTGCTGATTATTTACGGCGATTTGTACGTTGAGGGCGATTTCAATCCGCAGTGTCCTGTTTACGTCAAGGGCAATCTGTATTGCGGCGGAAACCTGACAACAACGTGGGATAAATCCTTTACCGTCGGCGGCAATGCGTATGTGGGCGGCAATTCAACGTTCCAGGGCAACACACAGTTTTACGGTAATTATTTCTATACCGGCGGCAATCTTGTCCGAGGCTCAAACTACAGCCTGCTTTGCGAGTGTGAAACCTATGTCGGTGGTAACGTAACGCTCAACGGTAAGTCTACTTTCAACGGTCCGGTTTATTGCAGAGGCGTTTTTGATAAGCAAGGCAGTGTTGCCATGGACGTAAGAGGTAATATGTATGTTTACGATACGCTCAAGCTTCAAAGCGGCGGCACAACCGTAAACGGCAGTGTTTACGTCTGGGGTGAAAACGCAACCGATGAAAAACCCGCTACAGATATATCCGGCCCGTTTACGTTGGTCGGCGACCTTTACAACCGTAAATGTGAGCTTTTGCTCTCGGGTCAGGGCAACTACGATATAAAAGGTGTAATTTACAGCGGCGGCAGCCTCTCTACTAATCAGGGCTCAAGCGGTATAACCCTGAACGGCTGTATGATAGCTGAAGACGATATAAAAATCGGCGGCAGCACACATACTTATAACGAAGCCGGCGCAACCCTTTCAATCTATTCACGCAAAGGCGATATAACGCTTTATTCACAGCAGGGCGGCTTCGATTTATGGGGAATAATCTATGCACCCAAGGGCGACATTGCACTCGCCTCAGGTGATTTCGATATTCACGGCAGTATCATCGGTGACACAATCACCTGCAATCCCGGCGGTTTGAGTATGGGACATAACGACCGCGAATTGCCCTATTCCAAATCTGTCAAAGCAGCAGTGCTTATTGAATAAAATCAACACCGCTTACCATTTTATTTTAATGGTAAGCGGTGTTTTTTGATTTTGTTTCTATATAATTTTGTTGGTGCTTGTTTTACACCGTACATAGCTTGCTAATACGAAAAACCTTCGTATTCAGACCGGCAAACTGATTCAACCAAGCCTGAAAAGCTTTGTTTCACCCTTTTTCATATCAAAGGTAATGCTCTCGGTATCGTTACGGTAATCACCTGTAATCAATTCCGTTACAGTTCTTTCCTTGCCGAGATCAAGTGTTTTTTGACCTTCCGTTACAGCATAAATGCAGATGTAATTTTCGTTTACATAAACAATATCATCCGTTTCGCAATAAATATGAACTCCGTTTGCTTCGCAGAAGGCTCTCAGTTCATTTACCGTGAATTTTTCTTTGAGCGGTGAGGTCATAATATAGGGTACACTGTTTTCTTTACAGATGGAAATCGCTTTTTCCATATTGGTTGTTTTAGCGTTTGAAAGAAGAATAACAGCTTTGTATTTGCCGTAAACCGCTTCAAAATCATAAACGTCATAAATATCATAGGGTGTGCCCATAACGCCGAGCTCACTGCGCTGAGTGTGAAAAATGTTGCGAAGAGAGGTGTCCGTGAGATATTTATAAGCACTTTCGTCAACAAAAACCGCAACCTCGGATTTTGAGCTTCTGTCGGTATCGGTGATGCTCTGCTCATAAATGCTCTTGTAGCTTGCCATTTCATCCATTATGTTTTCATCGGCATACCAGCCGCCCCACATATCAAACCACCAGAGAGCATTGCCTTTTATAAGCTGACGGGCAAAGGATTTTCTGATTTCGTTTACAGCCTGATATTTTGAGTCTCTCGGATGCCAGACAGGTGCTTCAAGAAGTCCGTGCGGGTCGGTTGACGGGTCTTTTTCAGATAAAACCTGTGTCAGATGTGTTCTGATGTCACATTCCTGAAAACACATTTTTCCGTGAAGACGAATTGAGTCTGCGGGATACATTTCAGTCCAGTCAAGATCGGGTGAACGGGTGCCGATATATGAATTCGGCGAGCAGATAAAATCAATATTCGGGTCTTTCAGAATATAATTGAGAGCGTGATTACCTTGTAATGAGTTTGAAACCTCAAGTGTATATCCGTAAAAAGTTCCCACAACAACATTGTCGCCCGTTTCTTCTTTGACAATCTGCGCAAAGTGGCTTATTGCTTCTGCAATTTTAAAGTTTGCAAATTCAATATACCGTGTAAGATATTCGTCGTTGAAATAATCGGATTTTTTGTTGAGTAAGGTCAGGTCGGGCAGACCTTTATATTCAACCTCGGGGTAATATTTTTCAAGAAAAGTTTTGAAAGCGGGCTTTGCGCATTCGCTGTAGCCGCCGTTCATATCAAAATGAAACCATTCTTCGGTGTTGCCGCCAGCAATCTGATAGCCGACAATGTGAGCAGCATATTTGCAGGAGTTAGTGTACTGTGTGAATTCACGCAGAAACTGTGAGGCATCGTCACGCCATTTCTGAGAATAGAAGGATTCTCTGCAGGGTACACCGTCTTTGTAATTCAGCTCGTCCGGGTTTTCTTCTTCCCACCAGACAGGCATACTGATGTTGACTCTCGGAATTATGTATGCATCGGGACAGGCTTCAAGGATTTTTTCAACCGCTTCATCAAACAGTGAGAAATCAGGTTCACCCTTAACGTCAAAAATACCTTTTTTAAACGGAGTCAGACCGTCTGTTATGCTTATCCATCTGCCGGAAAAAAGAACGGGTACTGAAAAGAATTTATATCCCGCTGCGGCAAAATCATCGTATTCATTGAATTTTTCAAGATAAGTCATATATGCAACGGCAGCTTGCGGCTCACCGTTTATATAAAGAGTGGGCTGTCCGCCGCAATTCTTGATTTCGGAATGAATACCTGCGTATTTATCCATATTACGAACCACCTCCATTGTTGAAACTTCAAAGTCTGTTTCGTTCAAGGGCTTCTGAAAGTTGAAAATATAGCCCATAAAAGTTATAAAAGCAAGAAATAAGCTGATAATTTTTTGAATAAACATATTTCTCTCGCCTCATTACCGATGAATCCCGATTCATCGGCTTTATTTTTTTAGTACGAAACCTATGGTAATTGCAAATTTGGAAATATTATATCACAATGCTGCTGAAATGTAAATCTGTACAGTATAAATCTCCTCGCTTTACATATCCTAACAACACGATTTTCTAAAACAAGGAGAAAGATATTTATATGAAAGCAACAGGAATAGTTCGTAGAATAGACGATTTGGGCAGGGTAGTCATCCCTAAAGAAATCAGAAGAACAATGAGAATCAGAGAAGGCGAACCGTTACATACATCATTGACAGTGATGGAAAAGTTCTGCTTTGCTATGCATAGAATTCAAAAATGGTTGGAGACGATTATTAAATCTAAAACTTAATAGCTTGGAAAAGGTAAATAATAAGTATACTATATTTTTAAATATATATTGATTTTTATAAAAGAAAGCTATATAATTTACTATATATGATCATTTTTAATTTGACTTCTTTTCTCATTTACGATAAAGAGAAAACAATTCAAAGGAGAGTTTTTATGAAGAAAGTACTTTCTGTTTTGCTTAGTATACTTATGGTTGCAACGTCGGTTATGCCGATTATGTCAAGTGCAGCCAAAGCAGACGATGCTTACGCAGTTGTGTTCACTGCGTCGGACTTCCAGTCTGTAGAATGTTATAATACATTTACCTCTACAATGCAGAAGGCACAAGATGATGGTATTACCGAAACACCGGATGCTTTCTTGTTCGCTGGTGACTATACGGCCGGAAGTGAAGACCCTGCTGTTCAGGTGCCTAAGGTAATTGATACTGTTCAGGCGATGTATTCGGGCTATAACAGTGATAATATGGTTTTTGTCCAGGGTAACCATGACGCTGCAAACGATGTTCTTACTCCGACAGGTTTTCACGAGTTTGAAAATATTCTTGTTTATTCAATAAACGAAGATAATTTCAAAAACTCTCAGCTCGGTAACAACCGCGGAGAGGCATACTATCAGGAAATCCAGACCCTTGCGCAGGATATTGCCGATAAATTTGAAGAGGTTAAAAATTCGGGAGATCCCCGCCCGATATTTGTTGTTACTCACTTGCCGCTTCACCATATGAGCCGTGATAATTACGGCGATAACCTTTACGGCAAGCCGATTTTCGACGTACTTAACGAGTACGGTGAGTATCTTGATATCATATTCCTTTTCGGTCATAACCATTCAAGCAGTTATGATGATTATATCGGCGGCTCTGTAAACTACATTGCCAAGGGTGAAGAAATCCGAATTCCTATTCCGGATGCATCTCAGGCAGGCGAAAACGGTTATACAACTGAAAATCTTAAATTTACATATATGAATGCCGGTTACGTTGGCTACTCAAACAATTCAACCACCGGCGGTTCAACAGATGTTCTTACGATGTGTGCAATTGAGCTTTGCACTAATACAATCGAGGTTGCAAGATACTCAACAGAAGGTCTTTATACAGAAGAAACAATACAGCGTATTAACCCGATGACAACTGACCCTTACGTCAAGGTCAACGGTGAAACAGAGGGCTTGGAAGGTAACTCCGATATTATTAATGGTGTTGTTGCTAATATCGAGGGTGCTGCTTACTCGTGGTCAACATCAGATGATTCTGTTGTAAAAGTACTTTCTGCAGGCAAAAACGCTCAGGTTATCTATACAGGCGAGGGCACTGCAGACGTAACTCTTACCGTAACGGATAAAGACGGAAATACATATTCCGAAAAAATCACCATTGAAGTCAAAGGCGCAACCAGAACGGAAACAGTAGAAACCCCGGGAGAAAAACATTCAATATATGAGCTAACAGAAACTGTTACAGCCGGAGAGAAATATGTTATTGCTTCCCGTAATACGGCAGGCAACACAACTGCCATTTCAACATCTGCCGGAACAAGGGTACTTAACGGCGGCTCTGTAACTGTTTCAGCCGCTAACGAGGACAGCAGTCTTATTCATATAAAAGACCCTGCCGATAATGTTGTATGGACAGCTTCCGAAAGCGGAAACTATTACCTGTTCAATAATGACGGTAATTATATTACTTCAACAGGCAACAAGAACGGCAAAAACATGGGACTTATCCTTGGCACAGATACTGCAAACGCTGCTCAATGGTCACTGTCCAACAACATACTTACAAACAGAAATTTCACAAGTTACAAAATTGCTCTCGGCGGTTCGGACTACACAATAACAACTTCGGGTTCGGCTCTTTATTTCTATAAACACGTCAAAGACATTGAGGTCGGAGGCGGAACACAAGAAGTCGTAACAACCGACCCCTACGAGCCCAACGTTTTGTTCAACAAAGGCTCAAAGGATATTGACGGTCAGACGCTTAATATGTACAAGGTCAGATTCGGCGAAGGTTTTATGATTGACGGCTCGTTCACAGGATTCTCCGATAAAGCTGACCTTGTTACAACAGCCTGGTCAAGTTCAGACCCATCGGTTGCAACTGTTGAAAACGGATACGTAACTTATGTCGGCAAGGGCGAAACGGTAATCACATACACCGTGACAGACGGCGAAACAACTATTACAAAATCGGTCACTCTTGCTTTAAGCGATAAAGAAAAGCCGTTGAATTATTTCAACCTTACCGACACGCTCGTTGACGGTGAGCTTTATGTTATCGCAAGCACAAATTCTGTCGGTTCAACCAAAATCCTTACTCCTCCCGTTATTGATACAGGTAAAACCGACCACAGAATCCGTTTCAGTGAAACAGGATCAACCGTTCAGATTATCAACGGCACTTTCGGTGTCACTACAGAAAATGAAACTCCTATATGGAAAGCTGTCAGCACAGGCACCGAAGGGTACTTCTACCTCTTCAACCAGGTTAACGGATACTATATGTATGCCAATAACGATGCAGGCACAAATGACCTCGGTTCAACAACTGTTACTTCCACAAACGGTACGATATGGCATATTAACAGTGAAGGTTTCCTTGCCAGTAACGACGGTATGGCTATCAAGCACAGCGGCGACGGTAACTTCCGTGCCTGCCCCGAAGCGGATGCTGAAGGAAACTATCTGTACCGTAAAACAGAGGTAAAGCCTTCTGTTTTTATCCGTGCAAGGTATGAAAATATCAACAGCACGACAGTATTAAGAGAGGATGTCTGTGCTTTCCAATCGGAAACTTTTATATCCAGACCTCAGCAATTTACTGTTGCAGATGAATATATTACGTACACATGGGAATCGTCAAATCCCGAAGTTGCAACGGTTGACAATAACGGCGTTGTAACGTATACAGGTAAGTCCGGCACTGCAGAAATAACGGTTCATGCAACCGCAACTGTTCCGAATGACGACGGCGTATATGAAAGTGCAACAGCCAAAACAACGGTTGAAATAAAAGCGTTGTCAAAGATTTCTGCAGACACCTTTGCTATTACAACCAGCTTTGTTGACGGCGAGTATTATGTTATCTCCGGTTCAAAATCTACAGGCTCCGCTTATATCCTCGGAAACGAAACAAATACCACTGTATCAACCTCTGAATACCGTATAAACGGTGTAAGCGCCGAGATTGTTCAAAGTGCTCAGGGTGTGGCAATCAATAATTCTGATTCCGGAAATGTCTGGCAGGCTGAAGATGCCGGTAACGGTTATTTCAGGCTTAAAAACGTTGAGTCGGGTGAATACCTTTCTTTGGTTGCAGATGATAATTACAGCCCGAACAGACGTGTAACAACAGCTCCGCTTGGTGAGTATGCGGCCGAAGCGTATCTTATCTCAAGAAATTCAAGCGATCAGCTTTACTCTCAGCAGTCAATGGCATATTCGTCAAATATCCTTAGAATGCAGGACGGATATTTCCGTTTGTCATCTACAGACAATAAGGGTTATATCTATCAGAAGATAACGGACGAAACAAATGAACCGACTACAGAAATCAGAGTTTCAACAGTTCTCGGCACTGAAGACATTTCAAACAACCTTCAGAACCGATACAACATCAAGGCAAACGATACGGAAAGAGCTCTTTGCTACACCCGTAATTTTGATGAGGTTACAAGTATAAGCTGGTCTGTTTCTGATGAAAGTATTGCATCAATCGATGAAAACGGTCTGCTCACCTACACAGGTAAAGAAGGCTTTGTAACCGTAACGCTTGTCGTTAAAGGAACGGATCTGAACGGCGAAACCGTTGAACAGGCAGTCATAACAACATTTAACGTTTCTAACGGCGATTATGAAGCTCCCACAGAGGATTATCCTCAGTATCCTCACGAAGGCTCTGTCCGTATCAACAAGACTGCTTCCAACACCGCAGGCGGATATAACTTCCAGACCTCAGGTGTAACAGAAGTTGAGCTTTCAATCACAGGTGTTCCTCTTCCGCAGCCTGTTGACGTTGTTGTTGTTTTCGACCATTCATCGAGTATGAACAACGGTTCAAGACTTAAAAACGCAATTGCAAACACCCGTGAATTTGCAATGCAGGTTGTTCACGCTAACCGAAGCAACAGAATTGCTATTGTAACGTTTGACCGATCAAGAAATCTTTATAACGGTCTCACAGCAACATCCACTTCTTCTGAAAGCGGTTCGGAAGACAAAATCATCACAGGTGACGGTACACCTTCAGGCGCATTTATGACAATCGATGAGTCTGAAGAGCTTATTGCACAGGTTGATTCACTGACATCTAACAGCATTGCCGGTACAAACTATGACTACGGTCTTCAGCAGGCTTATCAGATTCTTAAAGCAGCAAAGAGCGATCCTGATGCCAATAAGGTTCAGTACGTTGTATTTATGTCAGACGGTGAGCCTTTCGGCTTTAACCGTGTCGACTTCGGTGCTTCTACCGATGCCGGTTATGAAGCCTGGCATACAGGTAATGAAACCGATTCAACAGTTGCGGATATTCTCGCAAATCCGTCACAGTATCCGGTTGCCGAATATTTCAATACCAGAGGTGAAAACTGGTTCGCGGAAATAATCAAGACTCCAGAGGGCGAAACTCTCGAAGATATGCCGAAGTCAGATTACTACGACGGTTACCGCGAAGGTCTTGGTGCAACAATCTTTACTATCGGTTATGATGCCGGTGCAACAGGTTCGGTAACAAATACAATCCTTACGCAAATGGCAAGCACTCCCGATAATTTCTATTATGCTGAGGGTAACCTTCAGGGTGCTTACGATAGCATAATCCAAAAGATTGTTTATGCTGCCAACAACGCTGTTATTACCGATAAAATGGGCGATGATTTCAATCTTCAGTTTGCTTCTGCGATAAAACTCGGTAACAGTATGGCAACACTCACTCTTGATCCCGCTCCGTGTATTGAGTTCGGTTCGTGGACACTTAACAGCGACGGAACAAGAAATGACTATTCCGTAGTTGAAAAGATTACGTTTGCAACCGATGCAAACGGAAACCTCACTGCGGCGTATTCAAGCCTTCTGGGCAACACGAATATTTACGATTCATCTGAAAACGAGATAGTCGGCACTTACGTCACTTATGATATCGCCAACGAAACGTTCACCTGGAACGAGGGCGACATCACAAGAGATGAAATGACTCTCAAGTATTACGCTTATCTTGAAGGTTCTGCAGAAGGCACAAAAGAAGCAGGCATTTACGAGACAAACGAATATGCATACGTAGATTACGTCAACTACCGAGGCAATCAGTGCAATCAGGTGTTCCCCATTCCCTCATTGGGTTGGAAGGAAGCTATGGTCGGTTATGAATTCTATCTTGTAAATGAAAACGGCGATCCCGTAAATAAAGACGGCATTGTTGTTCCGTTTGCGGAAAGAGTTCTTATCGTACCTGAAAAGACAAAAGGTATTCCGCTTAACACCTCGGACGACTATTCAGCGCTTAATCTTATAGCTAAAGAGGAAGTTCCCGAAGGCTACATCCTCTTTAACCCGAACACGTCATACACCCTTGCTGTTTCAAGCGGAGATAATCCCAGCAAAGCAGAAATCATCGATGACGTTGAAATCAAAACAACTTATTTCCGCGACGGTAAAATACTTTATAAAGGCCACGGCATTGTTCCCGGCGTTTCCGACTATATGAAAACCCACGTTTCATTCGCCGTTCTGCGTATCGGCAGAGTTGAGCCGGACAGCGTTGTTATCGACTACGGTCTTCCCGTAAAAATCAGCGTTCTGGCAAACGACGGCAACGCAGTAGTCGGTACTCTCAAAGCAATCGGTACAGAGCTTGCAGAAGGCACGGTGCTTGACAGTTTCCCGTATGAACAAAGCAGAATGACTGACGGAGTAAAAGCCGGTCTTGCTCTTGAAAACGGTTCTGCCTCTATTGACGGTGACAAGATTGTTTTCACGCCTTCAAATCTCACGATGAGTACTGAAAACACGTTCTATTATGAATACGTCACCGAATCAGGATTTTATCTTTACGCAAAAGTAACTGTTATTCCTGCCGCAAACATTTATTATGAAGAGTCATTCTTCACCTTCAAAGACGGAGACGGCTACGGCTGGCAGACGGCAGGCATATCATTTACAGATAAATTCCAGGCAGAGGACAGACCCGGTACATCATCGTCTGCATCTATAGATGCTGACAACAGCTACGGTATGGATAGCGCTTATGATGACAGCTACACCTATTCTCTCGGTAGTGCTGAATATACAAGTGTTGATGCCAAAGCGTTCGGCAAAGAGCCTAGTGCCGAGTTCTCATTCTGCGGAACAGGTTTTGACTTGTTCAGTGTTACAAATAACAATACCGGTGCGGTTCTGGTAACCGTTTACAAACCGGACGGAACCCGTTACAAAAACTACATCGTACAGACTTATTACGGATTCTCATATGATTCAGAAAATGATACATATACACCTGACCTGGAGAGCGGCGGTTGCTTATATCAGGTGCCCGTAATCCGTGCAATGGATCTTGATTACGGCACGTACAAGGTCGTTATCAAGCCTCTTTACAGTACAATGTTTGATACTGCAAACGATGGTTCGTATGATATTTACGTTGACTCCGTGAGAATCTATAATCCTGCACAGCAGATGCCCGACGCCGATTCGGTTATTGGCAGTGCATATCTTGAAGACAGTGAGTACAATCCCCAATTCACCGAATTGAGAAGAACGATCATTGATGCGAAAACGTTCTACTCGGATTCGTATATTCTTGAAGGTGAAAGCTATGGTAAGGGATCTATCTTTATAGACAGCATCGGGTCTCTTGATGAAAACGGAATCAGTGACAAGTATCTTGAAGCCGGACCGAATAATGAGGTTTACCTTGCAAAAGGTCAGGCAATTGCTTTCCATCTCAAGTCGGACAAGATGATTTCACCGGCAAACGTTGAACTTGGTATGAAAACCGTATTCGGAGATTCTTCAAAGGTTGCGCTGATGAATTCCAATGTTATCCGCGAAAATTATATTACAGTAAGCGGTGCACATGAAATGTTCAGGGCTCTGTCTGAAGTAATCGTTTGGGACGAAACTGAACTTGAAACAAATGGTATTTACAAAACAAAATATCCAATAGTTATTGTTAATACGTCTGATTCAATTCTTTCTCTTACCAGCCTGAAATGGACTTATGAAAATGCCGAAACAAACTCAGAACTTCAGGTTGTTGTTGATTCAGCTGTTTCCACTTTGGCTTACACGGTCACAAAATCAGTAATGTCTGAATTCCCATATACCGATGAAGATATTCAGATGGAATGGTCAGATAATACACTTGTAGAGGGTAAGGACGCTACACTTATAATTACCACTCCTGCCGACATAGAGATGATTACAATTGGCGGTATGGAGATAACTGAGTTTAAGTTTGACGAAAACGGCAACAAGGTGTGGACCTGTAAGTTTACTGTTACTGAGGTTGGCGAAAACACTTACGATGTTCTGCTGTATGCAAATACGGGAAAGATAAGTAAGCCAATGGTAACCGAAACTATCACTGTAAAAGAATACAGTAAAATGGCAATTCTGTTTGATGCTATTCTGGATTTCATTAAAAAAATTATTATTTTCTTCCGGAGTGTATTTGTATGAAAAAATATGTAAAACCTGATATTGTATTTCACCCGCTGAATTTAGCAGCTTCTGTTTCAGCTGGTTGTGCAATTATTTCAAATAACGAGCCTGCCGCGTGCCCGGTTGAAATTCCCGGGCAGGGTGGATTGACGGTATTTCCGGAAGGTAATTGCGATGCGTATTTCCCCGGAGTTGAAGACCAACTCTGTTATCACGTTCCGATGGCATCTATGAATGTTTTTGAGTCATAATTTTTACAAGCCGGGTCGCCGAAACGGTGATCCGGTTTTGTGAACTTTTAAAGGAGATGCTATGAAAAGTATTAAATTTGTTTTATCCGCATTCCTTGTTATGACATTCGTTTTTTTAAGCGGTTGTACAGAAGGATTAACCAAAGATGATGGTTCGGACACTTTCCACGGGATGGAAGTTCCCGTTGTACTGAGCAAAGAATTGGTAATTACCGACGTTTTTTCTTACACAGGTGAATTCCCGGAAGACGCAAGCTTCAGAAAAGAAAAAGACGTTTTTGCACTGAAGGTTATCAACCGTTCGTCAAAAGATCTGCAACTTGTCAGAATATATGTTACAACAGACGAAAAAGAATGCGTTTTTGAAATAACAACACTGCCTTCCGGAAAAACAGTAACTGTGCTTGAGAAAAATGCACAATCTCTTTCCCGCAGCGAAAAAATCATTCGTATCAGAGAAGAAAATAAGGTCTTTTTTGATAAGAAAATCTCACTGGACAGTGAGAGAATTCAGATCACACAGCTTGACAGAGTTTTAAATGTAAAAAATATATCAGATGAAGATTTTTCGTCAGATGTATATGTCTATTTCAAAAAAATTGATTCTGACGGAAACTACTTCGGCGGAATAACTTTCCGTTCGAACGCCGGAAAATTAAGAAAAGATGAGTTCAGACAGATTCCCGCTTCTCATTTCATTAAAGAAGACAGTGAGGTGCTATTTGTAGGTTATGCAATGCAATAAATATCTTTTCTGCGGATGTTCTGTTGAGATAAAATGCGATGAAAAAATTCTTCCCGAAGCTGAATTCTCTTCTTTTTTATCAGCGTATTCTTCTGCCGATTATTCGATAAAAATTATCAGAACAGATTCTCTGCCCGAAAAAAGCGGAGAGAAAATCTTTATTTCTGATCGCAGAAAAATTTATTATGACGGCAACGTTAAAACATTTTCATCGTACTATAACGCACCTCTTTGCAGATATGTGGATTTTGCATGTAAAATAGATAACACTGAGTTATATATTGATTACCCCGGTGAATTGCGCGAAGTAACTGTTTTTGAAGCTATCGATTTGCCTTCAATGCTTTTGGAAAAAGGCATAGGCATTTTACACTGTTCGTTTGTTGAGTATGAGGGAAATGCAATTCTTTTTGTCGGCGATAAACAAGCAGGAAAGTCTACTCAGGCTGCTCTTTGGGAGAAGTACAGGAATGCAGACGTTATCAACGGCGACCGTGCAGGTATACGTTATGAAAAAGGAACTTTCTATGCAGAAGGTATTCCTTTTTGCGGAACGTCAAAAATATGTAAAAACCAAAAGTTTCCGATAAAAGCACTCGTATGTCTTTCAAAAGGACCCCGTAACGAACTCAGAAGGTTAAGTTCTGTTGAAGGCATTATGGGACTTATAGGTAAGTTTACGTATACGGTCACCGATGAATACGTTGAAAAGGTTGTTTCAATTACAGAGAAGATTGCGGAACAACTGCCGGTTTATGACTATTCCTGTCTGAAGGATGAGAGTGCAGTTGATTTTTTATATAACGAACTGAAGAAAATCTGATTTTATAAATGAAAAACGGGTATTATTATGAAAGATAAAGCTATTTTAAATAATAATTCAAGTTCAGAGCCTGCGATATCAACGTATCTTCATCAGAAGGCAAGGGAAAAGGGTATACCTCTTTCAGGTACTTTTGAACTTACTTCAAGATGCAATTTCAACTGCAGAATGTGTTACGTCCATACTGCTGAATGCAATCAGAAGCGAGATGAACTGCCTGCACAGTGGTGGATAGAAACGGCAAAGCAAGCGGTCAGCGAAGGTATGGTATTCTTGCTTTTGACAGGCGGAGAGCCTTTGCTTCGTGAAGATTTTCCGTATATTTATACGGAGTTGAAAAAACTGGGCCTTGTAATATCAATCAACACAAACGGATACCTGTTAAAAGGAGAAATTGCAGAGCTTTTCAGCAAGTGTCCGCCTAACAGGCTGAATGTATCGCTCTACGGATCGAATGATGACGTTTATGAAAAGCTTACGGGAGTAAGAGGCTTTTCAACTGTAATAAAAAATGTGAAAAATATGATTTCTATGGGCATTGATGTTCGTTTTAATTGCAGTCTGGCAAAAGAGAATTATACGGATATGGAGGGGATTTTCAACGTTGCAAGAGAAATGAATCTTCATATAAAAACAACACCGTATATGTATCCGGCTACACGTTCCGGCGGTGCTGTTGGAGAAAACAGCGGAAGGCTTGATTCACTTCAGGCGGCAGAATGCAGGGTAGGATGGTCGCTTATGAGGTATTCTCCTGAAGAATTTGTTGAGCGTGCAAATGGAATGAAAAAGGGCATTTCAGCGTTTGAACAGGAATGCGTTGATGAAATTGCACCGGGTAAAGTGCGTTGCAGAGCAGGAAAAACAAGCTTCTGGATTAATAAAAACGGTGAGATGTCGCCATGTGGCATAATTGACAAATCGTTTGATATAAATGGGTCAGGTTTTCCCGAAGCCTGGAAAAGGGTTAAAGAATACACGGAGTCAATAACGTTGCCGCTGAAATGTCAGGTGTGTAAATATCGCCATTTTTGTAACGTATGCGCTGCAGTTTGTTATACCGAAACAGGAAGTTATTCTACGGCGCCCGAGTACGTCTGCCTTTTCAGTGCAGAAACTGCAAGGCTGACTGAGCTTGAAGCAGAAAGGATAAGAAAAGCCTATGAAGATTAAAAAGAAAGTTATTGTAAGATGTGTTGCGGATGAATATATACTTGTACCGGTAGGAGATGCAGTTGCAGAATATAACGGTCTTTTTGTTATGTCTGAAAGCGGAATGTTCTTATGGAATATGATTGAAAACGGAGCTGAAAAAGATGAACTTATATTGGCTCTTATGAAAGAATACGAAATTAACAGTGAAACTGCAGTTAAAGACGTAACTGAGTTTATACAAATGCTATGTGATTTAGAAATTGCAGAGTGAAAGACCGAGCCGTCCGAGCAATCGGACGGCTCTTTTTGTTCAGTCATATGAAAAATAGCTAAATGAAAATTTATCGCATAATACGCAAATTCAGACAAACAATAACAGGGCAAATATATCAAATAAGGAGAAAGATATAAAATGAAAGCAACAGGAATTGTCAGAAGAATTGATGATTTGGGCAGGGTAGTCATACCTAAAGAAATCAGAAGAACTATGAGAATTCGTGAAGGCGACCCGCTGGAGATTTTTACAGCGCCTGACGGTGAGGTTATTTTTAAAAAATATTCGCCCGTTGGTGAGTTGTCTACTCTTGCTACGCAGTATGCAGAGGTGCTCTACAGAGGTGCCAACAGTCCCGTGCTCATCTGTGACCGTGACAGGGTTATTGCCTGTGCAGGTATCTCTAAAAAAGAGGTTGTTGACCGTCAGCTTTCCGACGAGCTCGAGGATTATATGGAGCGTCGTGAGAGCTTTATCACACAGCGTGAGGGCGAGGGTATGACACCTGCAATCGGTGTTGACCGTAAGGCTTGCGTGGCTTCACCGATTATTGCTGCAGGTGACGTTTCGGGTGCCGTTGTAATGCTCGGCGATGAGAAGCTTTCCGTGCCTGCACCTGCCGATATAAAGCTTGTGCAGGTTGCTGCAAACTTCCTCGGCAGACAGATGGAAGAGTAAAAGAAAAAGCCCTGCATTGCAGGGCTTTGGTTTTATATTTTTGCAGGAGGTGTGCGGTGCTTTCTTTCTTTGTGCTGAGGCTTGGGTTCGATGTTTCCTGCCTTTGTGAGGGCAATCTTTGTAAGCATAGGACCTACAAGCTCATAGATGAGCACGGAGAAAAGAACGATGTTTCTTATCATTGAGCCGACTTCACCCAGCTCCATAGCTGTAACTGACATTCCGAGTGCAACACCTGCCTGAGGCAGAAGTGTGATACCCAAATATTTTGTGGTGGGCTTGTCGCATTTTACGATTTTTGCACTTGCATATGCACCGAAATATTTACCTATTGAACGGCTGATGATATATGCGGCACCTATACCGACTATTGTGATATCGGTGAAAACGCCAAGCTCAAGCTCTGCACCGCTGAGCACGAAGAAGAGAGCGAAGAGCGGAGTTGTCCATGCATCTGTCTTGTCCATGATTTCTGCAGAGAAGTCGCAGAGATTACAGAACATTGTGCCGAGCATCATGCATACAAGCAGTACGGAGAAGCCGATGTGAATACCGAATACTTCAAACTTGAGCATTGAAATTGCAACTGTGAAAATAACGCAGGTGATTGAAAGGCAAAGACGCTTGCTGTTTGAACTGAAGTGACGCTCAAACCATGAGAAGAGCATACCCATAAGTGTGCCGAGCAGAAGTGAGCATACAATTTCGATAATCGGCTCGAGGATAATTGCCGTTATGCTTATTTCGCCGTGCTCTATTGCTTTTGCAATACCGAATGATACGGCGAAAATTATAAGACCGACAGCGTCGTCGATAGCAACGATGGGAAGGAGTAAGTCTGTCAGCTTACCTTTTGCCTTGTACTGGCGTACAACCATAAGTGTTGCGGCAGGAGCAGTAGCAGCAGCGACAGCACCAAGGGTGATTGCCATTGAGAGCGGAAGCTTTTCTTCACCGAGTACGAAGTGAATACCGATAAGTGCCGCGTCAACAAGAAGCGTTGCGACTAAAGCCTGCACAATACCGATAAAAGTTGCTTTGCCGCCGATTTTTTTCAGCTGTGAAAGTCTGAACTCGTTGCCGATTGCAAAAGCTATAAAGCCCAGAGCAACCTGAGAGAAAAGCTCAAACGATTTTACACTTTCCATTGAAGTAAAACCGATACCCTCAATTCCGAGTCTGCCTATGCAGTACGGGCCGATAAGTATACCTGCAACAAGGTAAGATGTGACCGAAGGAAGACCGAGCGGCTTTGCAATACGCGAAAGCAGCAGACCTGCACCGAGTGCGAAGGATAAGCTTAAAAGTATTTCCATATAATTCGCCTTCATTTCTTTAAAATTTCCCGAAAGTAGGGCAGAGGCTTGCTCCTGCCGTGTTTGCCAATATAGCTTATTTGCAAATGCAGAGAAAACCTCTGAAAAAATCCTATGAAAGTATAGCACAATGACCTTTAAAGTCAATCGCAAATTTGTTGAAAATCAATAATGAAATTTATAATTTTTTGTTTATTTTTAAACGGGTGATTTTTTGTCTTTACAAAAATTTCACTGTCAATTTTTGATTTTTTGTGTTAATATATACGTATAACATCTGAAAGGGTGGCGGATTGATATGAAAAAAGTGCTTTGTGTTTTACTGTCGGTTGTATTGCTGGCAGCTTCGTGCCTTTGCTTTGCACAGGGCTACAGCTTTGATGACCTTGATGAGGGCGTTTCCGAATATCCGGTTATCATTGTGCCGGGCTACGGCGGTGCAGGTCTTTTTACCGAAGACGGTGAGCGAGTCTGGGGACCGGATATAGGCGCGATGGCACTAGGCTTGCTTGAGAATATTGCAAAAACAGGGCGTGCTCTGGGTAATCTTGTTATGGGTGATGCACAGCTTATCGGTGAAGTTGTCGGTGAGCAGGTTGTTGACAAGCTTGGTATTCTCCGCTGTAACGATGACGGCACAAGCGTTTATCCGCTTCGCCCGATTTCTGTTGAGGCGGCTGAAACAAATACTGCGGCACTGAATGAAAAATTCCCCGACGGTGCCAATACATATGAGCTTGAAATTCAGACAGAGCTGAAGAAGTATCTCGCCCCGTCACGCATTTATAACTTCACCTGCGATTTCAGAATGGGAGCAGAGTATAACGCAAATATGCTGCGTGATTATATCGACTCTGTGCTTGAGCACAGCGGTGCAGAAAAGGTTAACATCTATTCTCTCAGCCACGGTGGACAGGTTACGGCAACATATCTTGCACTCTACGGTGACGATAATAAGGTCGATAACGTTGTTATGACTTCACCCGCTATCGGCGGTGCAGGTATTGCATACGACCCGTTTGCAGGCGAGATTGATTTTGATGAGGAAACTCTTATCAGATTTATTGAGCAGGGTGTTATGATTGAAGAAGACATAAACTGGCTTCTCAAGGCAAACTGGCTTGGTATTCTTGATGATATTCTCTATGCGGTCAAGCCATATTTTTATCAGGTTATGGGCAACTGGGGCAGTATATGGGATTTTATGCCGCCTGATAAGTACGACTGTGCTAAAGAGCTTCTGCTCGACGAAACAAAGCACGCAGGTCTTATCGCAAAGAGTGACCGTTTTCACTATGAAATCTTCCCGACAATAGGTGAAAGACTCCGCTACCTTCGTGAAGAGTATGGCATGAACATCTCAATTATCGCAGGTTACGGCAACAGAATTATTTCCGGAATGAATGAAGACTCCGACTCGATAATCACACTCTCAAGTGCAACCGGTGCAACAACACCTCCTTTCGGCAAGCGTTTTGCTGACGGTTACGTTCAGATAAACGATTGTGACGGCAAGTATAAGGTTTCACCCGATATGACGGTTGATGCTTCTACGGCTTTTCTGCCCGATAACACCTGGTTTGTCAAAGGTATGTTCCACGCATTTGTCGTGTTTGACGATTATACAATGGAGCTTGTAATGAAGCTTCTTCTGACAGACGAAATAACCGACGTTTATTCCGATGAAAACTTCCCGCAGTTCAGGGATTCAACAAGCCTTTGCCACAGTGTATGGGCACACTTTGATAATAACATTTCGGGCTATGTAAATTCCGGTTCAAAAAAACTTATTGTCACAAATGTCTGTGCGGATTCAAGCATCAATATCACAGCTGTTGTCTGTAAGGGTATTGATATCAGGTTCAAGGTTGACCCGACAGTAAAGCTCGCCCCCGGTGAAAGCATTGAGATTGAATATGTCGGAGAGATTCCTCAGGTGAGCGGCAAACAGTTTGATGTTACGGTTTATTACCTTGCAGATAATCTCACTCCTGCAGGCTACCGCACACAGGGGTATACAGTTATGAACGGCGAAAACGTTGTGGGCGGCGGTGCTCTTGTAAATGCAGGCGGTGAGCCCGTTATCAGCGGTGCTCTCGCAAATCTGCTTAAGACTCTCGGACTCTACGAGTTTATTACAATGGTTGTTGAAGTGCTTAAGTTTGCATTCTCAGCTATAAGTATCTGATAATTTTTCTCCGTAATGTCAAGGGCATTACGGAGATTATTTTGGAGTTGATATTATGTTTGTTGCAATTAAAAACTTTTTTACAGCTTTGCTTGCACTTATTTTAGGTGCTGCACCGTTTGGCGGTCAGTTGCCTGAAGAGAGAAAGTGCAATCCCGAATTCAACGGCACATTCCTGCAGTCATGGGAAAGCAGTACATGGGATGAGGCACGCTGGGCAGAGGAGGTCGAGAATATGCTCGATGACGGCATAGAGTACCTTATTCTGCAGGATATTGCAAATATGGATGCTAACGGTAATTGGACTGTTTATTATGATGAAAGTTTGTCTGCTTTTGACAATGCAGTAAACGGCGGTGATGTTGTAGGGGCGGCACTTGAAGCCTGTAAGGGCACAGGTATAAAGGTGTTTGTCGGCCTTGCAATGTGCGATTCATTTTGGCTTGTCGGTAACTTCACAGGCGATTATGAGCTGATTTGTGGCATTGCCGCAGATATGGTAAGAGATATACATGCTAAGTATTATAAGGATTATCCGACGGAGTTTTACGGCTGGTATTTCACACCTGAAATAAACAATATGATTAACTGTGCCACTCTTATGGGCAAGATGGCAAAGGGACTCAATACGGTTATTGATGCAATAAACGAAACCGAGCAGTCACTTCCTCTGCTTATAAGTCCGTTTACAGCCGACTATCTTTCATTGGGCAAGGTTGTCGCATATGCCGATTGGCTTACGTTCTTTGAAAAGGTCAACTGGCGTGACGGTGATATTATTGCTCCTCAGGATGCGGTAGGTGCAAAATGGACTGATGAAAGCGAGCTTGTGCGTATATGGGAAACGTATTCAGAGGCGGTAAGCAGAATCGATGCCGATGTAAAGCTCTGGGCTAACGTTGAAAATTTTGAAATTGCAATCGGTCCGAGCCCTCTGGGTGGTATAATTCTCCGAGAAGAAACAGAGAATATCGAATCTGTTACGGCAACACTTGACCGCTTTACAAAACGTATGGAGATTGCTTCACGCTACTGTGAAAACATTATAACTTTCTCGTATTCACATTATTACAGCAAGTCTATGGTAAAGCCTTTTTATATAGAAACATATCACGATTATGTCAATAACGGCTATGTGCTTGAAAAACAAGCTCCAACGGCACCTGCAAACATCAGCAAAACTATCGATGAAAACGGTATCACCGTATCGTGGCAGGAGTCAACCGATAATTTCGGTATTGCATATTACAGAGTTACGAAAAACGGCGAATTCCTTACAAGAATAGAAAACTACAAGTGGGATTATCCGCTTGAGGTTACTGACCCGCAGGGCACTGAAAGCGATGTCTATGTGGTTGTTGCGTGCGATGCGGCAGGTAACTTCTCATCTTGTGCTGAGGTCTGATTATGCAGTACACAAAAGAGCTTGAAATAAAATATGATGTTGACGTGTTTGTTGCAGGCGGAGGTGCGGCAGGTGTTGCCGCTGCTGTTGCTGCTGCCCGTCAGGGTAAAAGTGTGTTTCTGGCAGAAGCGACAGGCTGTCTCGGCGGTATGGGCACAACGGGGCTGGTGCCTGCTTTTGCTCCGTTCAGTGACGGAATGAACACCGTTGCGTCGGGTATAGGCTACGAAATAAAGCAAGCGCTGAAAAATACTGTTCCTGTCAATTCATCAGAATGGGGCAGCCGTTGGTCGACAATTGATGCCGAAGAATTGAAACGAGAATATGATAAACTGTTAAATTCGGAAAATGTTGACTTTTCTTTTTTCACTTATCTTTGTGACGCTGTGTGTGAAGACGGACGCATAAATGCTGTTATTCTCACTTCAAAAAGCGGTATGTTTGCTGTGAAAGCAAAAGTTTATGTTGACTGTACGGGCGACGGAGATTTGTGTGCACTTGCCGGCGGTGAATTTGAAATAGGTGACGAAAGCAACTGCGTTATGCCGGGCACTCTTTGTTCACTCTGGTCTTATGTGGACGATGAAAAAGTCGGTGGCGGTCAGAGTGAATTTATAGAAAAAGCTTATTCCGACGGTGTTCTTACATATAAAGACCGGCATCTGCCGGGTATGTATTTTCACCGCAACGGTATGGCAGGCGGTAATGTAGGGCATACCTTCGGCATCAATCCCGTCGATGAAAAATCTCTGACCGAAGCAATGATTTGGGGCAGACAGTCAATGACCGAATACGAAAAGTACTACAAAACCTATCTTAGCGGATATGAGAATATGGTGCTGTGTGCAACTGCACCCGTGCTCGGTGTGCGTGAATCACGCAGGATAGTGTGTGATTATACGCTTTGCTTTGCGGATTATATGAAGCGTGCAGTGTTTGACGATGAAATAGGCCGTTACTGTTATCCTGTTGATATTCACGTAATGAATACAGATGATGAGGAATTTGAGCGGTTTTCAAAAGAATACGATATCCGATACGGTGCAGGCGAATCCTACGGTATACCTTACCGAAGTCTTGTTCCCGTTTCGTTTTCTAATGTTTTGGTTGCAGGCCGCTGTATCGGTACGGACAGGCAGATGCAGGCTTCAATTCGGGTTATGCCGGGCTGCTTTATAACAGGTCAGGCGGCGGGTACTGCAGCGGCACTTGCCTGCGATACACAGAATGTAAGGCAGGTTGATACGTCTGAGCTTCAGCATACTCTGAAAAAGTTGGGTGCGTATCTGCCAAATGCAAAATAAGCAGTATGCTGCTTGTTCAGTTTACTTTTAAATAAGTAAAGCTAAATAACTTTACACAGGAGATGTGAATTATGAAAGAAATTCTTATGTCAAATATCCCTGCCGCAGTTGCGGTAATCGGTCTGGTTGCATACTTTTTCGGTATGGCGGTAGTGTTTATCTCAAGTCCGCTGAAGAATGCCGAAAAGTTTTCGGTCAAGCCCGTAGACAATGCAGGCAAAACTGAAATCCGAGTTTACTATGGCGGAATTTCCTTTGCTTTGGGTGCATTCCTACTTTTCCTTACAGTAGCGCTTAAAACCCCGTATTATTCGCTGATTGGCGGTCTTTTCTTTGCAACAACTGTTTTTGTAACACGTACAATCTTCCTTTTTGTAGATAAGGGTTGGAAGTGTCCGTACACCAAGCTTGCAATTCCTGCCGAGGGTGCTTTTGTTGTTGCGCTGTGGACTTGTTTCGTGCTTGCTAATACTCTTTATTAATTGTTATCGGCAATGTGCTGTGTAAGGCTGTATAGCTTTACACAGCTTTTTTATTGCACAAAAACGCAGAGCATATTTTGTATAGTTTTTTGTGCCGCTTTTCCTTGACCTTATAAGAAAATATGTTGTATATTAGCTTTAAGAAAAATATTATTTATAACGAAAGGATGATATACAATGAAAATTACATTTATGGGTGCCGGCAGTACCGTTTTTGCAAGAAACGTTCTCGGTGACTGTATGTGCACAGAAGCACTCTGCGAGTCCGAAATCGCTCTTTACGATATCGATAAGCAGCGTCTTGAAGATTCCGAGATAATCCTTAGTGCAATCAATAAAAACGTAAACGGCGGCAAGGCTAAAATCAAGACCTACCTCGGTGTTGAAAACCGTAAGGATGCACTCCGCGGTGCAAACTTCGTTGTCAACGCAATTCAGGTCGGCCTTTACGACCCTTGTACAATTACCGACTTTGAAATTCCGAAGAAGTACGGCCTTCGTCAGACTATTGCCGATACACTCGGTATAGGCGGTATTATGCGCGGTCTGCGTACAATACCCGTGCTTGAGGATTTTGCACGCGATATGCAGGAGGTTTGCCCCGATGCGTGGTTCCTCAACTATACAAACCCCATGGCAATCCTTACAGGTTATATGACACGCTACACAGGCATCAAAACTGTAGGTCTGTGCCACTCTGTTCAGTCTTGCTCAAGAGATCTTCTCCATCACGTAGGTATGGATGACAAGATTGAGGGCAGATATGACAGAATTGCAGGTATCAACCATATGGCATGGCTGCTCGAAATTCACGATAAGGACGGTAACGACCTTTATCCCGAAATCAGACGCAGAGCTGCAGAAATCAATGCCGCTGCACTTGCTTCATCCGATCCCGAAAAGAAGCATAACGATATGGTCAGATTTGAGTATATCAGGCGTCTCGGCTACTATTGCACGGAGTCAAGCGAGCACAACGCAGAGTACAATATGTTCTACATAAAGGATAAGTACCCGAACCTTATTGCAGATTACAACATTCCTCTCGATGAGTATCCGCGCCGCTGTGTAAACCAGATTGACCGCTGGGCAAAAGAAAAGGCTGAAATTCTCGATAACGGTAACGTTACACATACACGCTCACACGAGTATGCTTCTTATATTATGGAGTCTATTGTTACAAACAAGCCTTATAAAATCGGCGGTAACGTGCTCAATACAGGTCTTATCGATAACCTTCCTGCAGATGCCTGCGTTGAAGTACCTTGTCTTATCGATTCAAGCGGTGTCACACCCTGCCATATGGGTAAGCTTCCCGTACAGCTTGCTGCAATGAATATGACAAACATCAACCCTCAGCTTCTCACAATTGAGGCTGCAGTTACAAAGAAGAAAGAACATATCTATCAGGCAGCTATGCTCGACCCCCACACAGCTTCAGAGCTGAGCATTGACGATATAGTCAAGATGGTTGATGAGCTTATCGAGGTTCACGGCGACTGGATGCCGAAGTATCACTGAGAGGTGAGCTGAAGTATGGTAGCTTTTTTCAGAATAATATCTGCCTTTTTTATGGCGATAACTACGCTGATTTCATTTCCCGTTGCAGGTAACATTTCTGCAGACTTCGCACCGAAGGACGCTGAGAATGTAAAACTTTCTTTTGCGACTATGTCGGATACCCATATGAAAGACTCGGCAACACGTGCATTTATGCTCGAGCTTGGTCTTGCCGACCTGGAAAAGTCCGATTACAGACTCGATGCACTTGTACACGCAGGTGATATCACCGACCACGCATACGAAGAGCAGTGGCAGAAAACCGTTGACGTTTTCTCAAAATATGACCCTGCTGACAATATCGTTCTCGCTGTCGGCAACCACGATACGTGGGGCAGTGATGAAGATGACCGCTTCCCTGAATCGCAGGAGCGTTTTATGAAGTACGGCGGTCAGATTATGGGTATGGAGCTTGAGAAGACTTACTACTCAACCAAGGTCAACGGCTATACCTTTGTTGTTATGAGCAGTGAGGATGACGGCACCGATGCCTACGTCAGCGACGAGCAGATTGCCTGGCTCGATGCAACAATGGCAGAGGCTGCAAAAGACGACTTGCCGATATTCCTTGTTTTCCATCAGCCGATAAACAGCAGCCACGGTCTTCCCGTTACCTGGGGTGACGATGAGCCCGAGCCTATGGATGGCGGTATAGGTGAGCAGTCCGAAAAGGTTGAGGCTGTACTGCAGAAGTATGAAAACGTAATCTATATCAGCGGTCATCTTCACCTCGGTATGGGTGATAAGATTACGCCGAAGCTCTGGAATTACAGAAGCGTCGAAACCTACGGTAACATTACTTCCGTAAATCTGCCCTGTTATATGTACTTTAACCCTATGGGTCAGATTATGAGCGGTACAGGCTTTGTTTTCGAAGTTTATGATGACTATGTGCTTGTCCGTGGCAGGAGTTACTCAAGCAACGTGTGGTACACAGCTTACGAGTATACAATTGATATTAAATAAGGTCTTGTTAAATTATAGCCGCCCCGTACAGATTGATGTACGGGGCGGCTGCTTCATTTTTCAGCTTTTATTCTTCGGGAAATCCGTTCATTTCGTTGAGGATGTTGCGTACTCTGTCGGGGCAGTCTGTAATAATTCCGTCAACACCTGCTTCAATCATAGCGCGGATGTCTTCGGACTCGTTAACTGTCCAGACGTTTACCTGTATGCCTTTTTCGTGCGCCTTCCTGACGAAGTTGCCTCTGATGCAAAGCTTGTGCGGATGTGCAGCGTGGCATTTCATCTTTGACATCAGACCAAAGGGCGGCAGGATTGCAAGGTGAGCTCTGACATAGCCTGCAGGGTAGAGGAATGCTGTTTTGCAGCTCGGGTCAACCTGCTTGATATACTCAAGTATCTCGGGGCTGAAGCTGGAAATGAGAAGTATGTCGCTCAAGCCTCTTGCCTCTACTGCTTCAAGTGTTTTGCGTACGAGCATTTCACGTCTTGCTGTGTCTTTCTCGGGCTTAAGCTCGATGTTGAGTACCTTGAGTCCCTTGCCCATAGCAAGGTCGAGAAATTCGTCAAGTGTCGGCAGAGTTGTGCCTTTGAATTTCGGATCGTAATATGAACCGAAATCATATCCTTTAAGCTGCTCGAGAGTCATCTCTTCGATTTTACCTGTGCCGTTTGAAGTTTCGTCAATAGTATAGTTATGGCAGATTACGGGCACACCGTCTTTTGAAAGGTGTACGTCGGTTTCAAAGCCGTCTGTACCCATATCGATTGCCTTCCGGAATGCGGGCAGAGTGTTCTGCGGAGCACGCTTGTTTGCACCTCTGTGTGCGATTATGTTTACGTTGTACATTTTAAATTCTCCTGGTAATCGCCGAATGAATCGAATGCGTTTATCGGCGAGAGATTTTTTTGTCAGAATATTCAAAAAACGCAGTTTATACTTTGGGTATTAACGAGTATTTTTGAATAATTATTACGAGAAAATAACCGCCGAGAAGCGTGTTGTGATTTGTTCGGCGGTTACCCTTTTACATTGATTCGGGGACGTTTATGCGAAGCATTGTGAGTACGTTGCTCAGTGTTGATTTAACGCAAGAGCAAAGGTAAAGTCTTGCGTGTGTAAGTGCTTCATCCTCACTGCTTACACGGCAGGCGTTGTAGAATTTGTGGAAGAGAGTTGCAAGCTCTACGCAGTAGCGTGTGATTCTTGCAGGGTCGTAATTCTTTGCGGAGTTTACAATCTCACCTGTGAGTGAAGCAAGATGGCTGATAAGCTCTCTCTCTTCAGCTGCTGTGAGAAGCTGAAGCTCGTCATCTGTGCACTCAACAGAGGTGATATTCTCGATGCCGAGCTTTTTGAAGATACTGCAGATTCTTGCGTGTGCATACTGGCAGTAGTAAACAGGGTTTTGTGCACTCTGCTCAACTGCAAGGTCAAGGTCAAAATCCATCTGTGAGCCGGGCTCACGGATGTTGAAGAGGAAACGTACTGCATCAATCGGAATTTCCTCAAGAAGGTCCTCGAGTGTGATTGATTTACCTGTACGCTTGCTCATTCTTACAACCTCACCGCCACGTGTGAGACGGACAAGCTGCATAAGAATAATGTCAAGCTTTGTTGAGTCTGTACCGAGTGCCTCGAGTACACCCTTCATTCTTGCAACGTGACCGTGGTGGTCTGCACCCCAGATGTTGATAGCCTTGTCAAACTTTCTGTTTTCAAGCTTGTTGCGGTGGTATGCGATGTCTGCGGCAAAATAGGTCGGGTTGCCGTTTGCACGTACAAGAACTTCGTCCTTTTCACCGCCGTGCTCGGTAGCCTTGTACCATATTGCACCGTCTTTTTCGTATGTAAGACCTTTTTCTTTAAGAAGACCGAGTGTTTCTTCAAGCTCACCGCTGTTGTAAAGTGAGCTTTCACGGAACCATACGTCGTAATCAATTCTGTATTTGTCGAGGTTAGCGTGCATCTTGTCGATGTTGAGCGGCAGTGCAAACTCAACGAGTGCTGCTCTGCGCTCTTCTTCGGTTGCGTCCATATACTTGTCACCGTGAATATCGGCAAACTGTTGTGCACGCTCCTTGATATCTTCACCGTGGTAGCTGTCCTCGGGAAGCTCTACAGCATCCTCAACCTTGAAAATCTGCTGATAACGTACATCAAGTGAAAGACCGAACTTAGCAATCTGGTTACCTGCATCGTTTACGTAGAATTCACGTGTTACATTGTAACCTGCCCAGTCAAGTACAGCTGCAAGACAGTCACCGAGAGCACCGCCTCTTGCATTGCCCATATGCATCGGACCTGTCGGGTTTGCGGAAACGAACTCGACGTTTACTGTCTTACCCTCGCCGAAATCTGAACGGCCGTAGTCTGCACCGCAGGCACGTACGTCACGGAGAATGGCTGAATAATATTCATCACTGAGATAAAAGTTGATGAAGCCTGCGCCTGCAACCTCGCACTTTGCAACGTATGTACCCTCAAGGTCAATGTTTGCACATACAGCGTCAGCTATCTGACGGGGTGCACGGCGGAATACCCTTGCACCTGCCATAGCGGCATTGGTAGAGAAATCACCGTTTGCACGGTCTGCAGGTACTTCGATATTGAATGCAGGAATTTCTGCCTCGGGCAGAGTGCCTGCTGAAATTGCTTTTTCAAATGCAGCACTGATTGCTGCAGTAAGCTTGTCCTGAACATTTTTAACTATCTTAGACATTTTTATACCTCACTTTTATTCAAAACGGAAAGTCATCTTCAGCTCGTTGTGTGAGCAGAAGCCTGTGTTGAAATCCAACGTGTAGCTGAAATACAGCTCGCCCTCGTCTTTGCCTACACGGCTTATAACTTCCTTGCCGTGTACACCGAGCATAAGGTCGACGTATTCGGTTGCATACATACAGCTGTAACGCTTGCCGGGCTCAACTATGAGCTGTGCGTTATGCTTGCCGCCGAGTCGCTTCATTGTTACAACACCGTCGATAAATGAGACGGTTGTTTCACTGCCTTTGAAGTCCTCGGTTTCCTTGTATGTCAGCAGGTAGCCGTTTTCTTTTTCTTCGTATCTGCCGACGGTTGAAAGCTTCGCTGTTTCTTTCTGTCCGTCAACCACGTGCGTGTCGTTTATTGTGATTACTACCTTGCAGCTCATCGTCGGCTCTCCTTTCGCTGAATAGCGAGCGTGATAAGTCTGTCAATAAGCTCGGGGTATGAAACACCGCTGTGCTCAAACAGCTTGGGATACATACTGATTGATGTGAAGCCGGGGATAGTGTTTATTTCATTGAGCAGAATCTGCTCATCATTTACGAAGAAGTCAACTCTTGAGAAGCCTTCGCAGCCAAGTGCCTTGTATGCCTTGATTGCTTGTTTCCTGACTGCTTCAAGCTGCTCTTCGCTGATTCGTGCAGGGATGAAAAGTCCGCTTGTACCTGCTACGTATTTTGCGTCGAAATCGTAGAAATCGTTGCAGGGTGCAATCTCACCGGGTGTAGCGACAATCGGCTCGTCGTTGCCGAGTACGGCACATTCAACCTCTCTGCCGAATACGGTTTCTTCAAGCACAACCTTGTGGTCGTTTGCAAAGGCTGTTTCAATGCCGTCTGCAAGTGTGTGTATGTCTGTTGCCTTGCTGATGCCAACGGATGAACCTGCGTTTGCGGGCTTTACAAATATCGGGTAACCGAGCTTTTCTGCTGCTTCATCAAGAATCTTCTGCGGATTGCTGCGGTATTCGTATTCGGTGAATCCCATCCATTTTGCCTGATCAATGCCTGCTCTGTCTGCAAGTGCATTTGTTACTGCCTTATCCATACAGTCGGCACTTGAAATCATATCACAGCCTACGAACGGCAGCTCTGCGAGCTGAAGCAGACCCTGTACTGTGCCGTCCTCACCGTTTTTGCCGTGAAGTACGGGAAAAACAACGTCAACCTTTGTTGTAACAGCTTTGCCGTCAATGATTTCAACAATGCCGCCCACAGAAGCGTCGGGCACTATGTATGCCGGGTGAAGATTAGCTTCATCCTCAAGCCATTTATCCTCGGGCAGATTTGCAGTGTCACCGTTGTAACGCATCCAGTGACCGTCTTTTGTAATGCCGAGCATTATTACGTCGTATTTATCACGAGGAATATTGTTTATAACTGACTGAGCGGAAACTGTTGAAACGTCGTGTTCACTTGATTTGCCGCCGAAAAGTGCAAGTACGGTAAGCTTATCCATACGGAATCTCCTTATAAAGAGTTATAATTTAATATTGTTTTATATATTTATACTCATACAAATATATATAATACCATAAAGAATAGCGTTGTGCAATGGTTTACTTGCACATATTTTCACTGCGTGAAGTGCAAAAAAATATAAAGCGTTGCTGTCTTTGTCTGACTGCAACGCTTTATTGATGTGTTTATGTTGTTTAACCCAGCTTTGAATATCCGTGGCTGTTGATGAGTGCGTCGAGCTTTTTACCTTCCTTACAAAGCGGGCACTCGTGTGAGTTTATTGTGAAGTAGCCGGGCAGGTCGTTGGGGTTAAAAACGGAGTTGACCTTGTAACCGTAGCACTCGTCGCTTGTGGCAAATATGGAGGCAATACCGGAAATCTCACCGCCGTAGTACTGGATTGCTTCGACTGCTGCCTTTGCAGTATATCCTGTTGCAACGGAAACTGCGAGCACAAGCACGTGCTTGCCTTGTATCATCGGTACAATATTGTCTCTGAATATCATCTGTGACGAGGTTGTCATTTCGGGAGTAACAACGTAAATCGTCTGGTGAGCGTTGATATTCATAAAATCGTTTTTGGTGAGCTGGTCAGCAAGGCAGGTGCCTATAACTTCAGTGCCGTCAAGGCAGAGGATTGTATCTACGATTGTTGTGCTGTAGTTGTATCCACTGCAAAGCTCTTTTGCAACAGCCTTTGCTTCAGAAAGACGTGACTTCTGTGCGACAACATCTATATAATAGTTACTGTGTGAGTGATTAGTTGCAAAGTGTCCTTTGGATACACGAAGGTACAGATTGCTTTTCTTGGTTTTGATTTTTAAGGTTTCATTTGTAGGCATTATTAATGACCTCCTTGGGGTAATCCTATGATATGTGTGCTTATTGTACAACAAACGTAAGAAGATTTCAAGGATTTTTAGCGATTTTATTGCATAATTTTTACACGACGAAAAGTTTTTGCAAAACTGTTGACATATTTGACAAAGTCTGTTATTATCATTTAGCAAACAAAGCAGGATCATCCATGTCCTCACCGTCGGGGCACAGCTCTACGGCGGTCAATATTCATCACTGTTACGGGGCTTAAGTGCCCGTATTTTAAGGTGTAATGTTGTATGCGTGGGTGTTTTTCTGCCCACGCATTTATTAATTTTTGGGGGTGCTTGAACATTAGTGCTAAAGAACTGCAGATCAATGAAGAAATAAGGGATAAGGAGTTGCGAGTAATCAGCAACGACGGTGAACAGCTCGGCATCATGTCAGCAAGTGAGGCTCTCCGCCTTGCAGAAGAGCGTGATCTCGACCTGGTCAAAATCTCACCTCAGGCAAAGCCGCCTGTATGTAAGATTATGGACTACGGCAAGTATCGCTTCGATATGGCCAAGCGTGAAAAAGAAGCACGTAAGAATCAGCGTGTAGTTGATATTAAAGAAGTCCGCCTTTCGGTAAACATTGATACGCACGATTTTGACACTAAGGTCGGCCACGCCAAGCGTTTCATCGCAGGCGGCGACAAGGTCAAGGTTTCAATTCGTTTCAGAGGACGTGAGATGGCTCACACAAACCTCGGTATCGAAATTATGGAGCGTTTTGCACAGGCTTGTGCAGAAACAGCTGCTGTCGAGAAGGCCGCAAAACTTGAGGGACGCCAGATGCTGATGTTCCTCGCACCTAAGCCCAACAAATAATACTAATAAGGAGGATAAACCAATGCCTAAAATCAAAACTCACTCCGGTGCAAAGAAGCGTTTTAAGCTGTCCAAGAACGGCAAGCCCATGAGAGGTCACGCCAACAAGTCCCACATCCTTACAAAGAAGAGCACAAAGCGCAAGAGAAATCTTCGCAAGACAGCTGTTGCTGACGTAACAAACTGCAAGCAGATCAAGCGCCTTGTTCCCTACAAATAATTCGGATAGGGTCGCGTAAGAAAGTAAAATTTATTGGAGGTAACTAATCATGGCTCGTATTAAGGGCGCAACAATGACTCGCAAGAGAAGAAATAAAGTTCTCAAGATGGCTAAGGGCTACTATGGCTCAAAGGCAAAGCTTTTCAAGACTGCTAAGCAGGCTGTTATGAAGTCCGGCCAGTATGCATACATCGGCCGTAAGCTCAAGAAGAGAGACTTCCGCCGCCTTTGGATCACACGTATCTCTGCTGCTGCAAAGATGAACGGCATGAACTACTCAACTCTCATCAACGGCCTCAAGAAGGCAGGCATCAACCTCAACAGAAAGATGCTTTCCGAAATCGCTATCTCAGATCCCGCTGCATTCACAGCAATCTGCGAGAAAGCAAAGGCTGCACTTTAATAATCACGAATTATGTCAAGCCCTCGGATATGCCCGTGGGCTTGACTTTTTTAGAGTTCGCTGATACGAAACCTTAAGTGTGTTATCGGTGGCTGATTTTTCGCCAGGCTTTGCGAAAATGCTCAGCAATACACAATTTTTTCAATGAGTTGATTTATCAACTCAAATCATGGAGCTGAAAGCGAGAAATCATGGCTAAAAGCCAAATCATGCGCAAGCAAATCATTTTAATCCGGTTTTATGATTTGCCTTACGGCATGAATTGATTTCTTTGAAATCATGATTTGCAAAACTATATTTTGCGTGATTTGCGTTTTTATAAAAACGCATTAGGAGAATTACTATGCAAACACTTATTACTGCAAAAGCAAATGAAAAAATCAAGGCGGCAGTGCGTCTGCGTGACAGTGCCAGGGCAAGACGTGAAGAGGGTATGTTTTTCCTCGAGGGCGCAAGGCTGTGTGCCGATGCATCCGATAATGTTGATATTGTGAGGCTTTTTTATACCGCAAAGGCTGCAGAGAAATACTGTGATGAGGTTTCTTTGCTCAGGCAAAAGGCGGCGGAGAGCTGTGAGGTTTCAGAAGATATTGCCGCAAAGCTGTCCGATACCTTTTCGCCGCAAGGCATATTTTGTGTTTGCAAAACCCTTGACAAAAAACATTATATAGATAAAATATATAGTAACGCAAAAATGATAGCCCTTGAAAATATTCAGGACCCTTCAAATCTCGGTGCGATTGCACGCACGGCAGAGGCTCTGGGCATCGGTGGTGCAGTGCTCTGCGGCTGTTGCGATATCTACAATCCCAAGGCTCAGCGCGCCGCTATGGGCTCGCTTCTCCGTCTGCCGATTATTACGGTCAAGAGTATGAGCGAAGCGATGAAAGATTTTGAATCAAAAGGTTACATCACTCTTTCATCAACTCCGTCAGATTCTGCCCGTGATATCACACAGACCGATATCGGTACAAAAACCGTATGTGTTATCGGTAACGAAGGTAACGGTGTTACTGATGAAACAGCCGACAGCTGTATGTACCGTGTGCGTGTGCCTATGAAGGGCAGGGCAGAGTCGCTTAACGCTTCTATGGCGGCGGCGATAATTATGTGGGAGCTGATGAGATGAGCACGGTTTATACCGAAGATGCATATAAAATATGGCTGGCTCACGCTCTCGGTCCCGGTTCTGATTATATTACCGCTATGGCAGAGTTTCCGAGTGCACGCGATTTTTACGAGGCGAGCGAAACCGAATGGCGTATGCTCGGTGTGTTCAAACCTGCTCAGCTTGAGCGTCTTTCAAAGCGTGAAATTGCCCGTGCTTCAAAGGCGGCACAGATATGCGCAAACAATTCGTGGCATATAGTTACACAAACGGATGAATACTATCCGCCTCATCTGAAAAACATAAGCAACAGTCCATCTGTTCTTTACGTCAACGGTGACCCCGAATGTCTTAAATCCTTGCTGACGGTTTCTATTGTCGGTGCGAGGGATGCTTCACGCTACGGCAAAGAGGTTGCATACAGACTTGCGGCTTCTCTTACAAAAGCAGGTGCAACCGTTATCAGCGGCGGTGCTCTCGGCATTGATTCAGCTTCTCACGAGGGTGCAATCAGTGCAGGCGGCAAAACAGTTGCCGTTATGGGGTGCGGTCTCGGTGCCTCTTATCTGCCCGAGAATGAATCACTTCGTAACAAAGTTGCAAAAAACGGTGCTGTTATTACAGAGTATTATCCGCTCAGCAGTCCTACAAGGGGCAGTTTCCCGATGCGTAACCGTATAATCAGCGGTATGTCACTTGCAACAGTTATTGTCGAAGCGGGCGAAAAAAGCGGCTCTCTCGGCACTGCCCACCACGCTATACAGCAGGGCAGGGACGTCTGTGCAGTACCCGGTGATGCAATAAGCTCTGCATATATCGGCTCAAACATTCTTATCGCAAACGGTGCAAAGCCTGTTTTTTCTGCGGCGGATGTTTTGTCAGATTATGTGTATACTTATCCCGAGCTTATTAATCTCGATAATGTCGAGCGTACACTTGCTTCTGCTGCAAAAAGTGCACCTGTAAAGCAGAGAATGCCTGACGGTATGGATGATAAACACCGTAAGGTATACGAGCTTTTCGGTGATACCGAAGTGTCGTACGATACGCTTGTTGTTCAGAGCGGTCTTTCTGCTCCCGAATTATCTGTTGTTCTCACCGAGCTTGAGCTCGAGGGTGTGATTACTGTCTGCCCGGGCAACAGATACAAAATAATCTGAAAATAATTTCAATTCTAAATAAATCCTCTTAAACGAAAGGATATGAGCTTATGTCAAAGCTTGTAATTGTTGAGTCAGTTTCAAAAGCAAAGGTAATCAAAAACTTCCTCGGTGACGGCTATGAGGTTATGGCTTCTGTCGGTCACGTGCGTGACCTGCCCGCATCAAAGCTCAGCGTTGACGTCCACAATAATTTTGCACCCCGATACGAGGTTGTAAAGGGTAAGGAAAAGCTCGTCGCAGAGCTTAAGAGTGCTGTCAAAAAGAGCGACGGTGTTCTTCTCGCAACTGACCCTGACCGTGAGGGTGAGGCTATATCATGGCATCTTGCAACTCTGCTTGATCTTGACCTCGGTCAGGCAAACCGAGTCACTTTCAACGAAATCACACGTACGGGTATTACCAACGGTATGGCAAATCCCAGACAGGTTGATATCGATATGGTCAACGCACAGCAGGCAAGACGAATTCTCGACCGCCTTGTCGGCTACAAGCTCAGCCCGTTTGTCAGTCAGAAAATCCGCCGCGGTCTTTCTGCAGGACGTGTTCAGTCTGTTGCAGTACGTCTTATTGTTGACAAAGAAGATGAAATCAATAAGTTTGTTCCCGAAGAGTACTGGTCACTCGATGCACGCTTTACTTCTTCATCACGCAAGGTTTTCTCCGCTGCTTTTGCAGGCGATGAAACAGGCAAGGTCAAGCTTGTATCAGAGGAACAGACAAATTCATATATTTCCCGTCTTGACGGTGCAACCTATACCGTAGGCGCTGTCAAAAAAGGCACAAGAAAGAAGAGTCCTGCACCGCCCTTTACTACTTCCACAATGCAGCAGGAGGCATCACGCAGACTCAATTTCCAGTCACAGCGTACAATGAAGATTGCCCAGGAGCTTTACGAGGGTGTCAATATCAAAGGCCACGGCTCAATGGGTCTTATCACATATATGAGAACTGACTCTCTCCGTATCTCCGAGCAGGCAAGAGAGCAGGGTGCAGACTATATCAAATCTGCATACGGTGAAAAGTTCCTTCCCGAAAAGCCCCGTTACTTCAAGCAGCGTGCAAACGCTCAGGACGGTCACGAGGCTGTTCGTCCTACCAATCCTGCACTTACTCCCGCAATGGTAAAAGACAGCCTTACAGTCGAGCAGTATAAGCTCTATAACCTTATCTGGCTCCGCTTTATGGCAAGCCTTATGGCTGACTGCGTACAGAATACAGTCAAGGCTGAAATCCAGGCACAGAAGCCGGGTGAGGAGCAGTATTGTACATTCACTGCAACGGGCTATGAAGTAAAGTTTGAAGGCTTTACAGCTCTCTATGAAGAAGCTACAGAGGAAGACGAAGAGAAGGACGGTAAGCTGCCAGAACTCAAGAGCGGCGAAGTGCTCAAGCTCAAGGAGCTTGTGCCTGCACGTCACTTCACTCAGGCTCCTCCCAGATATACAGAAGCTTCACTTATCAAGGCACTCGAAGAAAACGGTGTAGGCCGTCCGAGTACCTATGCAACAATTATCACTACTATTATCAAGCGTGAGTACGTCAAGCGTTCATCAAAGCAGCTTGTTCCTACAGAGCTCGGTGTTGCAACAACACGCCTCCTCGGTGAGCGTTTCCCCAAGATTGTCAACGTCAAGTTTACCGCACAGATGGAAACTTCACTCGACAATGTTGAGGGCGGTAACGCAGATTATATCGCCGTTCTCCGTGATTTCTACGGCGATTTTGAAAAAACACTCGATAAGGCAAAGGCAGAAATGCAGGGTGTCAAAATCGAGCTTGAAGAGGATAAGACAGACATTCCCTGCGATAAGTGCGGTGCGATGATGGTTGTCAAAATCGGCCGCTTCGGCAAATTTCTCGCTTGCCCGAATTATCCTACCTGCAAGAATGCAAAGCCGCTCATTCAGGAGACAAATGCTCTTTGCCCCAAGTGTGGTGCAAAGGTTGTAGAAAAGCGTAGCCGTAAGGGTCACTTATTCTATGGCTGTGAGTCATGGCCCAAGTGCGATTTTGTCACATGGGATAAGCCTACAGGCGAAAACTGTCCGCAGTGCGGTAAGTCTCTCTTCAAGCAGAGAGGCGGCGTCATTTCCTGCCTCAACGAGGGCTGCGGATTCGAAAAGAAAGCGACCAGAAAGAAAGGCAAAGAAGATGAGTAAGGCAACAGTTATCGGTGCTGGTCTTGCAGGTGTTGAAGCCGCATGGCAGCTTGCAAATGCAGGCATCGAAACCGAGCTGTGGGAGATGAAACCCCTTAAATATTCACCTGCTCACAAAATGACGGGCTATGCTGAGCTTGTCTGCTCAAACTCGCTCAAGGCTATGCGTCTTGACAGTGCGGCAGGTATGCTTAAAGAAGAAATGCGACGTTTCGGCTCGGTTTGTATGATTGCGGCTGAGCAGTGTGCGGTTGCCGCAGGCGGTGCGCTTGCTGTTGACCGTGATGAGTTTTCTGAAATCATAACAAAGCTGATTGATGAAAATCCGCTCATTACCGTCAAACACGGTGAGGTTGAAAAAATCCCCAAGGACGGTGTTGTTATCGTTGCGGCAGGTCCGCTGGTTTCAGATTCTCTTGCGGCAGATATCGACAGCCTTTGCGGCGGCAGACTCAGCTTTTTCGATGCGGCGGCTCCTATCGTTACCGCAGAAAGCCTTGATTACGACTGTGTTTTCACTCAGTCAAGATATGACCGTGGCGGTGAGGATGATTACATCAACTGCCCGATGAATAAAGAAGAATACGAAGCATTTTACGAGGCAATTACAACTGCAGAGCGTGCAGGTGTGCATGCGTTTGATGAACGTCACGACGTTTACGAGGGTTGTATGCCGATTGAGGCTATGGCTTCACGCGGTGCCGATACTATGCGTTACGGTCCGCTTCGCCCCGTAGGTCTGCGTGACCCGAAGACAGGGCACAGACCGTGGGCAGTGCTTCAGCTCAGACGTGAAAATGCAGAGGGTACTCTGCTCAATCTCGTCGGCTTCCAGACTAATCTCAAATTCGGTGAGCAGAAGAGAGTTTTCTCAATGATTCCTGCCCTTAAAAATGCCGAGTTTGTTCGCTACGGTGTTATGCACCGCAATACTTTTATCGATTCCCCCAAGCTTCTCGGTGCGGATTACTCATTCCGTACAAGACCCGGTCTGTACTTTGCAGGTGAGATTACAGGTGTTGAGGGTTATATGGAGTCTGCTTCTTCAGGTATACTTGCCGGTGTCAATGCCGCAAGATACATCGAGGGCAAAGAGCCGCTTGTGCTTAAAAATACAACTATGATGGGTGCACTTGCTGAGTATATCAGCTCGTCACCTGCAAAGGATTTTCAGCCTATGGGTGCAAACTTCGGTATATTACCGCCGATTGAACCCAAAATAAGGGATAAGCGTGAGCGTTATGCCGCTCTTGCCGAACGTGGTCTGAATGACCTTGAAACCAACTGAAAAGAAGGTAACTGAAATGAAGATTATTGTTGACGCTTTCGGCGGCGACAATGCACCGCTCGAAATACTTAAGGGCAGCCGTATGGCTGTCGAAGAGCTCGGTGTAGATATACTGCTTGTCGGTGATGAAGCGAAAATCAAAAAGTGTGCCGAAGAAAATTCAGTCAATATAAACGGAATGGAAATTATTCAGGCAGACAAGATCTTTGAAATGTCATACGACCCGAGGACGGTTATCAAAGAACATTCCGACACGTCGCTTGCTGTCGGTATGAAAGCACTTGCAGACGGTAAGGGTGATGCTTTTGTTTCTGCAGGCAGCACAGGTGCTATCGTTATGGGTGCAACTTTTATTGTCAAGCGTATCAAGGGCGTCAAGCGTGCGGCTATTGCAAGCATTATGCCTTCTCAGAAAGATCCGTTTATGCTTCTCGACTGCGGTGCTAATATCGATTGCAAGCCTGAGCATCTCTGTCAGTTTGCGACAATGGGCTCAATCTATATGAAAAACATTATGGGCGTTGCAAGCCCTGAGGTCGGTATTGCAAATATCGGCGTTGAAGAAAATAAGGGCACACAGCTTCAGCTTGATACCTATGCAATGCTCAAAGAGAGCAACCTCAATTTCATAGGCAATGCCGAGGTGCGTGATATTGCCTACGGTGCAGCAGACGTTATTGTTGCCGACGGCTTTACGGGCAACGTTATCCTCAAAATGTACGAGGGCGTTGCAGGTGCACTTGTAAAAAATATCAAGGCTGTTTTCAAAAAGAATATTCTTTCAATGCTCTCTTACCTCGGTGTTAAGGGCGGTATGAATGAATTCAAAGCGAAAATGGATTATAAAGAATATGGCGGTGCAGTACTTCTCGGTATTGCAAAGCCCGTTATAAAGGCGCACGGCTCATCGGATGCGAGAGCATTCAAGAATGCCATCCGCCAGGCTGCCAACTGCGTAAAGAAAGACGTTGTAGGCGAAATTTCAAGGAATATCGGAAGTGTTGACAGTGAAACCTGATATAGCTTCTTTTGAGAAGAAAATCAATTACACATTTAAAAATAAAGAGTTGCTTGTCACTGCACTCACTCATTCGTCATATGCCAATGAGTGCGGCGGTGCATTCAACGAGAGACTTGAGTTTCTCGGTGATTCGGTGCTCGGTATGATTACGGCTGAGTATTTCTTCAGCCATCATAAGAATATGCCTGAGGGTGAGCTCACAAAGCTTCGTGCCGCAACTGTCTGCGAAAAGTCACTATTCAGCTTTGCAAAGCTGATTGATCTCGGCTCATTTATTCTGCTTGGCAGAGGTGAGCTTAACACCGGCGGAAGAGAACGCCCATCTATTTTGTCTGATGCGTTTGAGGCTGTAATTGCCGCTATCTATCTTGACGGCGGAATGGAGTGTGCAAAGGAGTTTGTACTCCGTTTTGTCAAGGACAGTGAGAAGTCCGCAGGCGACTCTGCTTTTAAAGATTACAAAACAATCCTTCAGGAAATAATACAGCGTAACCCCGAAGAAAGACTCGAGTATGTGCTTGTAGGCGAAAGCGGTCCTGCACACGATAAGACATTTGAGGTTGAAATTCACCTCAACAGCAACGTTATCGGTAAGGGTACGGGCCACAGCAAAAAGCTTGCAGAGCAGGCTGCAGCAGGCGAAGCACTCAAGCTTATGGGCATAGCGGTATGAAGCACGCAAATATAGCTGTCTTTGTGCCGCATAACGGCTGTCCCAATCAGTGCAGCTTCTGTAATCAACGTACTATTTCCGGTGCTTCAAAACAACCTGAACCGTCTGATGTTGCACTTGCCTGCGAAAAGGCTATGCAGGGCGGCTGTGAGGGGGCTGATGTACAGCTTGCATTTTTCGGAGGCAGTTTTACTGCTATCGACCGGGATTATATGATATCTCTGCTTGAATCGGCACAGCCATACATACAAAGCGGCTTTCTCAATAAAGGCATACGTGTTTCAACACGCCCCGATTTTATTGATGACGAGGTGCTTTCGCTTCTCAAAAAATACGGTGTGCGTGCCATTGAGCTCGGTGCACAGAGTATGAGCGATACCGTACTCTCGCTCAACAAAAGAGGTCACACCGCAAAAGATGTCGAAAAAGCCGCAAAGTTAATCAAATCATACGGATTTGAGCTTGGTCTTCAGATGATGACGGGTCTTTACGGCTCGGATGATGATGACAGTATTATGACGGCTGAAAAATTTATCTCTCTGTCTCCCGATACGGTGCGTATTTATCCGACTGTTGTGCTCCCGGGCACATTGCTGGCCGAGTTTTATCTCAGCGGTGAATACAGCGTGCCCTCGCTTGATGAAAGTGTTGAGCTTTGCTCACATCTGCTTGAGATGTTTGATAATGCAGGTGTGAACGTAATCCGTCTCGGACTTCACGCTCAGCAGGATGTCTGCGATAATTATCTTGCAGGCGGTTATCATCCCGCACTGCGTGAGCTTTGCGAGGGTGAAATATATTTCCGCAGAATAAAAGCAGCTCTTGAGGGTAAACCCAAGGGCAACTATGAAATAACAGTTGCTGCCGCCGAAATATCAAAGGCGGTAGGACAAAAGAAGAAGAATATTAACCGCTTGTCAGCCTTGGGCTATAACTGTAAGGTCAAAGGTGATGAACGGTATAAAAGATATGAATGTAGGGTAAGAAAATGTTTTTAAAATCACTTGAAATGCAGGGATTTAAATCCTTCCCCGACAAAACCGTGCTCGAATTCGGGCAGGGCATAACCTCTGTTGTCGGTCCCAACGGCTCGGGTAAGAGTAATATCTCCGATGCTGTCCGCTGGGTTCTCGGTGAGCAGTCTACCAAGAATCTGCGTGGTTCCAAGATGGAGGACGTCATTTTCAGCGGTACCGAGAAGCGCAATCCCGTGGGATTCGCGCAGGTAACGCTGGTGCTGGATAACAGCGAGGGATTATTCCCGGGCGTCGACTCCAGTGAGGTTATGGTCACGCGGCGGTATTATCGCAGCG
>JAZSEX010000096.1:0-44866 GCA_045531935.1 Acutalibacteraceae bacterium
ATGATTTGAATTGATAAATCAATTCATTATTTTAGTAGTAATTTCTATTGGAGGATAAAATGGAAGCAGGGCTTATTGCGGCACGGCTTATGGCTTTTGCTATAGACGGGGTTGACCCCGGGCTTGATAAGAATACTGAGATTGACCATAAAGAGCTTATGGCTTTTGCAAGGTCACATAGTATAGCAAACGTTATTGCTGTTGCACTTGAAAAACTGAATATGATGCCGCCGCAGTATGCTTTGCAATACAACGTGCTTTACAAGACGGGAATTGTGCGTGAGGCTACCCAGGAGATAGAAACGCAGGATATAAGTGAAGAGCTTTGCTCAAGGGGCATAAAGCATATGCTGCTCAAGGGCTGTGTGATGAAATACCTTTATCCTTCACCTGACCTTCGCTCGATGTGCGACGTCGATATACTTTACGATACGGCACACAAAAACGAGCTTGAAGAAATAATGACAGAGCATGGTTATACTTTGGCAGACGCTTCCGGTACGGATAACGTGAATCTGTCGTTTGTCAAAAAGCCGTTTATGAATATTGAGTTTCACGGCGTGCTTATGGATAAGGATATTCCCTTATATAATTCGTACTTCGGCACTGATTTTGAGCATACGGTGCCCGACGGAGATTTCAGAGTTAAATATCCCGACGAAGATTTTTTCGTGTTTATGGCGGCTCACCTTGCAAAGCACTATTTTCTTGGCGGCACGGGCCTGAGGTCACTTGCTGATATATGGCTTTATCTTCGTAAAAAGCCCGGTCTTGATATGGATAAGGTAAGGGCAAAGCTCAGAGAAATTGAGCTTGACGAATTTACGGATATTATTATCGGTGTGAACGGTGTGCTGTTTGAAGGTAAAGAGCCGACGGCTTTGCAGAGCGAAGTAATCGACTATATTTTCCACAGCGGCACGTACGGCACAAAGGCACATAAGGCTACCGACAATATGGAGGGTTCTGGCAAGCTGAAGTTTTTAATCCGCAGACTTTTTCCCGATAAAAAATTTATGGCGATAAATTATCCGGCAGTCGGTAAGTGTGCGGTGCTGTTACCGTTGTTCTGGGTTATAAGACTGTTCAGGGTGCTGTTTAAAAAAGAATACAAGAACAGCGACGTGAGTGCGGTTATGACTCTGGACAGCTCACTTATTGATGCAAGAAAAATCCCCGGCAAACCCGATGTTGATTATAACTACAACTCTAACTGAAAGGAAGGCAGTCTGATATGATAAAAAGAGCAGAAGAAATGAACAGCTCAGTTAAAGTAAATATGCGTGACGGCGACGGTCAGGTTGTTGTTACAAACCTGCTTGATGCAGGTGAATATAAAGGCAAGTCAAGGCTTATGGCAACGCTTACTCTCGAACCCGGTTGCTCAATAGGCGAGCACGTGCACGAAAACGAAGAAGAAATTTTCTACGTTATTGAGGGCGAGGCTCAGTACTACGACAACGGCGAATGGGTAACACTGAATAAAGGTGACAGCTGTCTTTGCCTTGGCGGTCAGAAACACTCAATAGCAAACCGCAGTGACAAAACGCTTGTTGTTGCGGCAGTAATTTTAACTTACTGATATATCGGTAACCTTTTTGCGGACGCCCGATGGGCGCCCCTACGGTATACGGTTAAATTGATATACCGTTGGTTATTAAAATATTAAATCAAAAACAGCAATCAATACAGCTTGGAAAGGATTTTGAATAAAATGCAGTGGACAGGTCTTAATGAATTAAGAGAAAAATATCTTGCTTTTTTTGAGTCAAAGGAGCATCTGAGAATGCCCAGCTTCTCTCTTGTACCTCAGGGTGACAAGAGTATCCTGCTTATCAACGCAGGTATGACTCCTATGAAAAAATATTTCACAGGTGAAGTAACTCCTCCCAGAAAGAGAGTTACAACCTGCCAGAAATGTATCCGTACACCCGATATTGAGAACGTCGGTAAAACAGCACGTCACGGCACGTATTTTGAAATGCTCGGCAACTTCTCATTCGGTGATTACTTCAAGCACGAGGCTACAGCCTGGGCTTGGGAATTCTTCACAAAGGTGCTCGAAATTCCCGAAGAGCTTCTTTATGTCAGCGTTTATCTTGAGGACGATGAGGCTTACGATATCTGGACTAAAGAGGTCGGTGTTGATCCCTCACATATGGTACGCTTCGGCAAAGAGGACAACTTCTGGGAGCACGGTGCAGGCCCCTGCGGTCCCTGTTCCGAGATTTATTTCGACAGAGGTCCCTCAAAGGGTTGCGGCAGCCCTGACTGTAAGGTAGGCTGCGAGTGTGACAGATTTATCGAGGTCTGGAACCTTGTTTTCACTCAGTTTGAAAACGACGGTAAGAACAACTATACACGCCTTGCAAACCCCAATATCGACACAGGTATGGGTCTTGAAAGACTTGCCTGCATAATGCAGGATGTTGACAACCTTTTCGAGGTTGATACCGTTCAGAACATTATGAAGCACATCATCAGCATCGCAGGTATCAACTACCACGATGATGATAAGAAGGATGTTTCACTCCGTGTTATCACAGACCATATCAGAAGCACAACATTTATGGTAGGCGACGGTGTCCTTCCCTCAAACAGCGGCAGAGGCTACGTTCTTCGCCGTCTTCTCCGCCGTGCAGCTCGTCACGGCAGACTCATCGGTATTGACAGACCCTTCCTTGCAGAGGTTTGCGACACCGTAATTGCTGAAAACAAAAACGCATACCCCAACCTTGTTGAGAAGCAGGATTACATCAAGAAGGTTATCTCTATGGAAGAGGAGAGCTTCTACAAGACTATCGACTCGGGTCTCGGTCTTCTCAATGAGATGATGGAAAAGGCTGAGGGCGGTGTGCTTTCCGGCGAAGATGCATTCAAGCTTCAGGACACATACGGCTTCCCGATTGACCTTACAAAGGAAATCGTAAGCGAAAATAATATGACTGTTGACGAGGAGAAATTCCGTCAGCTTGTTGAAGAGGCAAGACTTCTTGCAAAGAGCGTAAAGAGAAACGCAGCAGACTCCGACTGGAGAAGCAACGGTGTTTCATTCAAGGATATTGCCGCTACCGAGTTTACAGGTTACACCGAAAACAACACAGATGCTGTTGTACTTGCACTTGTTGCAGACGGTGAGAGAAAAGAGTTCATCAACGACGGTGACAACGCAGTAGTTGTGCTTGACAAAACCTCTTTCTATGCAGAGAGCGGCGGTCAGGTAGGCGACAGCGGTGTAATCAGAATTGGCGAGAGCGTATTTGAAGTTACAAAGACCACAAAAGACCCCGACGGCGCATACCTTCACCAGGGTACACTTGTCGGCGACGGCATCAAGGTAGGCGATAAGGCTGTTACCGTATACAACGAAGAGGTAAGAGAAGCTACAAAGAGAAATCACACAGCTGCACACCTTCTTCAGGCTGCTCTCCGCGAAATCCTCGGCTCACACGTTGAGCAGGCAGGTCAGCTTGTAAACGACAGCGCTATGAGATTTGACTTCACTCATTTCTCTGCTCTTACATCGGAGGAGCTTGCAGCTGTTGAGAATAAAGTTAACGAGGTTATTCTCTCTGCCTGTGCAGTAACAAGCACAGAAATGCCCATTGAAGAGGCAAAGAAGATGGGTGCTATGGCACTCTTCGGTGAGAAGTACGGTGACGTTGTACGTGTTGTCAAGGCAGGCGAATTCTCAACAGAGCTTTGCGGCGGTACACACGTTGACAATGCAGGTAAGCTCGGTCTGTTCAAGATTGTTTCTGAGTCATCCGTTGCTTCAGGTGTACGCAGAATTGAAGCTGTAACCGGTAAGGGCGTTGTTGAGTATATCGCTTCTCTCAACTCACTTATAGCAAACACTGCAAAGGCTATGAAGCTCGGCAACGTAAACGAGCTTGAGCGTAAGGCGACTGCTATGGCTGCTGAGCTTAAAGAAAAAGAGAGAGAGATTGCCGCTCTTTCCGCACAGCTTACAGACCTCAAGTCTGCTGATATTTTCTCTGCACCCGAGCAGATAGGTGCAGTAAAGCTCATCATCGCAAGAGCAGAGGATATGTCTGCTGACGATATCCGCTCACTCGGTGACAAGGCAAAAGAGCAGGGCGACGACGTAGTTGCTGTAATAGCTTGCATTAATAACGAAAAGGGCAGTGCAAACATTGCTGTTGCCTGCGGCAAGGCTGCTGTTGCGGCAGGTGCAAACGCAGGTGCAATAGTACGTGCAGTTGCACAGCTTGCAGGCGGTAACGGCGGCGGTAAGCCCGATTTTGCTATGGCAGGTGCAAAAGACCTTTCAAAGCTCGACGATGCTGTTGCAGCTGCAAACGGTATCGTAAGCGGTATGCTTAAATAAGGAGGAATAAAAATGTCCGATTGTATTTTCTGTAAAATTGCTGCGGGTGAAATCCCCAGTAATAAGGCTTATGAGGACGACAAGGTTTTAGCTTTTTACGACCTTGACCCTCAGGCTCCCACACATATACTCGTTATCCCCAAGCAGCACATAAAGTCTGCGGCTGAGATTGACGAGAGTAACTCCGCACTTATTGCCCACGTTTTTGAGGTTGCGGCAAAGATTGCAAAGCAACTCGGTCTTGACAACGGCTTCCGTATTGTTACTAACTGCGGTGAGAGTGCAGGACAGAGTGTGCACCACATTCACTTCCATCTTCTCGGCGGCAGAGATTTCACCTGGCCTCCGGGCTAAGAAAATCCGCATAGCGGATTTTCAGTGATATAAATTCCTTGCGGAATTTGTGATATGCCTGACGGCACGATATGTCACTTCGTGACGCGATATGCGCTGCGGCGCGCGGGGGAATTTATATCATATCACTGCCGAGATTTATCGAGGCTATATCGCAACCGAACGTAAGAGAGGTTATATCGCATTTGCCGTAAGGCAAATATTTCGCCAGACAGCTTGAAAGGAAAGATTTAAAATGGGCGAGTTTTATACAATGAAAATTGCGGGTCTGGAGCGTCAGCTCCCTATCTGCCCGCTTAACGATAAGGTCAGCATTGCAGGCTTTATCATCTTCGGTGACGTTGAGCTTACCGTAAAGGCTTGTGAGGAGCTTCTCAAGAAGCTGCCCGAGTTTGACTATATTGTCACACCCGAGGCAAAGAGCATTCCTCTGGCTTACGAAATGTCCAGACAGAGCGGCAAGAAATACTTTGTCGCACGTAAAAAAGCAAAGCTCTATATGCAGGCTCCCGTAACCGTTGACGTACGCTCCATCACTACCGATGCAGAGCAGGTACTTATTCTCGACGGTGCAGACGGTGAGCAGATAAGAGGCAAAAAGGTTGTTATTATCGACGACGTTATCAGCACAGGTGAGTCACTCACCGCTATGGAAAAGCTGATGGCACACTTTGACGCTCAGGTTGTGGCAAAGGCTGCTGTACTTGCAGAGGGTGATGCCGCACAGCGTGACGATATTGTTTTCCTTGAAGAGTTACCTTTGATATTTACATGATTTCACGCCCCTTTGCACTTGTAGGCTTCAGTTTTGTTTTTGCACTGTTGGTTCTGAATATTGTGCCTGACTGTACTGCTGTGATTGCGGTATGTGCGGCTGCTCTGATTGCTGTTGCAATTTTTATAAAGAAGCTTTCGGGCAGGGCAGAATATGCTGTATGCGGAATATGTGTGCTTGCGGCTTGTATCAGCTTCAACTTTGCAGGTATGGCGACATATAATTCTGCACTCGGTTTTACAGACGATGAGCTTGAGATTAAAGCTGTGGTTGAGGATATTGAAACTTCGGGTACGAATACATACTACATTCTTCGTACATCGCATATAGGCAATACCGAAACCGAGCAGACTTTAAGACTCAGGCAGAAAGAGCCGCTTGATATTGATATAGGTGACGGTGTTGAGCTTGTCGGTGATATAAAACGGATAGGGCAAAATGAAGAGTCGCACAGGTATTACAAGTCAAAAGGGATTTTTCTCAGATGTGAGAGTAACGATATAACGGAGATTATCCCGAGAGATAAAAAGCCGATAGGGTATTATATTTATCTGCTCAGGCAGAGTGTCAGTGCAGATTTGTATGAGCGTGTCGGTGAAGAGGTCGGCGGACTCGCTGTAGGTATGCTGACGGGTAACAAGGCTATGCTCAGCCCTGTTGTCAATAACGCTTTCAGGGTGTGCGGTCTTTCGCATACACTTGCCGTTTCGGGGCTGCATATGAATATTATTGTGCTTGCTCTTTACAAGTTAGTCAGCAGGCTGCTGCCGAAATTCAGAAGATTTGCGTCGGCGATGTGCATACCGATTGCACTGTTTTACTGTGCGTTTTCGGGCTTTTCGGTGTCGGCTGTGCGTGCCTGCATGATGATTACCGCTATAATGCTCGGCAAGGTTATTTCACGCAGAAGTGATTCGCTCAATTCACTCGGATTTGCGGCACTTATAATTTCAGCTTTCAATCCGTTTGCGGTGCTCGACTGGTCATTTATGCTCTCATTTTCATCAACACTCGGTATAGTTATATGTGTACCGTTTGTCAGAAAAGTGAGCGTTGCAATCAGAGACAGAATCAAGCTCAGGTTTGTTTGCAGTTTCTTTGTAAGCCTGTTTGAAGCGGCGGCAGTTACCTGTGTTGCAACGGCATTTACTTTGCCGATAATGATAATGTTTGTCGGTCAGGCTTCACTCGCATTCCTGCCTGCAAACCTTGCGACGTTTTTTGCAGTGCCCGTGATTATGGTGGCTTCGGCACTGACTGCGGTATTCGGATTTTTACCCGTTGAGTTGCCTGCAAGTGCATCTGCTTTTGTATGCAGATGGGTAGGAAAATATATGCTCGCAGTGGTTGATAAGCTTTCGCAGTCACCGTTTGTGAGCGTCAAGTCAGACTCGTTTGCGATGAAGCTGTGGCTCGGAGCAGCGGTTGCCGTAATCGCACTTGCGGTGTATCTGATAAGAAACAGGAAAAAGGTTTTTGGTTTTTGTGCAGCTTTTGTCTGTGCTTCACTTGCACTTACCTGTACGGTCAGTGCGGTAGAGAATAAAGGTACGGTGTCGGTTACGGCTGTAAACGTAAAAGACAATGCGTGCTACATTGTGTCGCACGGCACGTCGGCTGTTATTATCGGCTGTGCGTGTGATGAATACGTGCTTGACAACGTTTTTGATGAGCTTGGCGTAATCCGTGTTGAGCTTGCACTTGTTTCCGCCTGCACCGATGAAAGAGACCTCAGCCTCGATGAGATTGCTCAGAGATTTAAGGTTGAGCGTGTGGTTGTGCCGTGCGGATATCACGGAGAGAATCTGCCGGAAAAATACGAAGAAACAGATGATTTTTCATTTGATTTTTACGGCAGCAGGATTACATACAAAACTTTAAACGGATATGATATATGCAGGCTTGATTCTCAGTCGGGAAGTGTGCTGTTTACCTTTGGTATATCTACTCCGTACGGAATTACTAAAGACATAACGGCAGATTTCCTTTTTACAAAAGCTCAGCCGCCTGATTGGATTGACACCGCTGATTATAAAGCTGTAATTATTTCAGCAGACGGAAACACATATATAAACAGCAGAAATTCGTACTCGACAAGTGACTGCGGTAATATTACACTGCGGTTTAACGCGTGGGGTAAATATAAAATAAATTCATTTTAAAAAGGAGGCAGATTATATGGCGGTTATGACCGAGCAGGAATTCAAAAGGCAGATATCTTCGGGCGATTTGCCGCAGGTCTGCCTTATATACGGTGATGAGGAATACCTAAAAAAGCACTACGTTTCACTGCTTGAAAAAAAGAGCGTGGATGAGGCTATGGCAGGTTTTAATCTTCACCGCATCAACGGTGACGGCTTTGTTTTTGACGAGCTGTATCAGGCTGTGCAGTCAATGCCTTTTATGAGTGACTACAGCTGTGTTGTCGTAAAAGACCTTGCGGTTGATAAACTCAAAAACGATGAGTTTGAGCCGCTTCTCGATATTCTCGGTGACCCGAATGAAACCTGCGTGCTTGTTTTCTGGATGGACAGCGTTGTGCCAGACGAAAAGAAGGACAAGGTGAAGAATTTTATTGATGCCGTAAACGAGGTCGGCGTGGTGTTCAGGCTCGATAAAATGAGCGGTGCACAGCTTTATAAGCTGCTCGAAAACGGTGCGGCTAAACGAAACTGTACAATGTCACGTGACGTATCGACTTACCTTGCAAACCGTGTAGGTGATGACCTTAATACTCTTCTCAATGAGCTTGAAAAGCTCTGCTTCTACAAAGGTGAGGGTGAGTTAACAAGGCGTGACGTTGATGCAATATGTACACGCTCACTTGATGCAAGTGTGTTTGATTTGTCAAAGGCACTTGTAAGCGGTACTGCACAGCAGGCTTTCGGCATTCTTAACGACCTGCTTGCACAGAAAGAAAAGCCCGTTGTGATTCTCGGTACGCTCATATCCGCTTACGTTGATATGTACCGTGCTCAGGTTGCACTCAGTTCGGGTGAGGCTGCCGAAGCGGCGGCAAAGGTGTTTAACTACAAGCGCCGTGAATTCAGGCTCAAAAACGGTGCAAGAAGCAGTGCGAATATGTCACTTGAGCAGATACGCAACTGCCTTGATATTCTGGCGGATGCCGATATGCGGCTCAAGAGCACCGCACTTGATGAGAGAAGAATTTTAGAGGAGTTAATGCTCCGTTTAATGCTTATAAGTTAGGATTATTGCGATGATTAAAATCAGGCAGGCTGTCATAGTAGAGGGCAAGTACGATAAAATACGGCTTGAGTCGCTGATAGATGCGACTATAATACAAACTGACGGCTTTGCAATTTTTAAGGATAAAGAAAAACAGCGGCTTATAAGGCGGCTGGCAGAAAAAAACGGTATACTTATTCTCACCGACAGTGATTCAGCAGGCTTTAAAATCCGCTCTTTTCTCGGCGGATGCGTGCCGAAGGATAAGGTGATTCACGCTTATATTCCCGATGTGCTTGGCAAGGAGAAACGCAAGGATGCTCCTTCAAAAGAGGGCAAAATCGGCGTTGAGGGTATGCGTACGCAGGCTCTTGTGGACGCACTTGCAAAAGCAGGTGTGTTTTATGAAGAAACTCACGAGCCTGTAAGACGGGTAACCGTTACCGATTTGTTTGAGGACGGACTCAGCGGCGGAGAAAATTCGCAGGCGAAGAAAAAAGCTTTGCTAAAAATTCTCGATTTGCCCGAGCGTCTTTCAACCTCATCATTTTTACAGATTATAAATACGTTTATGACTTATGATGAATATAAGGCGGCTGTTGAAAATTGTCGTAAGGAGTGGGAGAATGGCTGATAAAGGTTTTGTAAGTGCGGTTATAGTTGCCGCAGGCAGCTCAAGAAGAATGGGCGGTATCAATAAGCTCCTGCTCAGAATAAAAGGGAAAACAGTGCTTTGCCGCAGTGTTGAGGCGTTTGAAAAAAACGCTGATATAAACGAAATAATCGTTGCGGCAAGGGAAGAAGATATAGAAGAATATAATGCTCTGCTTGCTCAGTATAAAAAAGTAAAGTGTGTTGTGCCCGGCGGTGAAACACGGCAGAAAAGCGTGGCTTCTGCAATAGCCGCTTGCAGTGAGCAGAGTGTGATGCTTGCCATTCACGACGGTGCAAGACCGCTTGTGTCGCAGGATATTATCAGCCGTACGGTTGATGCTGCTTTTGAGTGCGGCGGTGCCGCCTGCGGTGTAAAGGTAAAAGACACAATAAAGGTTACCGATTCTGACGGAATAATTACCGACACGCCCGACAGAGCTACACTCTGGGCTGTGCATACCCCGCAGTGCTTTGATAAAAAGCTGTATGTTTCCTGCGTGGAGTCACTTGGTGAAAAGGCAAAGGATATGACGGATGATTGCCGCCTTGTTGAAATCTGCGGCGGTAAGGTAAGAATGGTAGAAGGCTCTTACTCAAATATTAAAATAACGACTGTCGAGGATGTTCCTATGGCAGAATCGCTTGTGGGAGATGAGTAAAATGATAAGAATAGGTCACGGCTATGACGTGCACAGACTTGTCGAGAGCAGAAAGCTTATCCTCGGCGGTGTTGAAATAGAATACGTAAAGGGTTTGCTCGGTCACTCCGATGCTGATGTATTGCTTCACGCAGTTTCCGATGCTTTGCTCGGTGCGGCGGCTATGGGTGACATCGGCGGAATGTTTCCTGATAACGACCCTTCTTTTAAGGATGCGGATAGCCTTGAGCTTTTACGTCAAGTTGTAAAAAGACTTGGCGAGGCAGGCTATACCGTAGGCAATATCGATGCTACGGTAATTGCTCAGGCACCCAAGCTCAAGCCGCATATAGAAAAAATGCGTGAGAATATTGCATCAGCCTGCGGCGTTGATATTTCTTTTGTGAATGTCAAGGCTACTACTGAAGAGGGTCTCGGCTTCAGCGGAAGCGGTGAGGGAATTGCCGCACATTCTGTTTGTACGATTGTGTAAACAATTCGCAATTATTGTTCAAATAACGGGCGATTCGTGAATCGCCCCTACAACGCAAATTTATGTTGTATATAAAAGATTTGAATGTACAGATAATTTATTAATGCTGTTAATCGGAGAATAATAAAATTGTTCGGATATGTTAAAATATATAAGCCCGAGCTTAAGGTAAAGGATTACGAGGCTTATCAGGGAGTATATTGCTCACTGTGTAAGCAGATTGGTAAGGATTACGGTCAGCTCGCAAGGCTTACGCTCAATTACGATTTTACTTTGCTTGCTCTTGCAAGGCTTGCTTTTGCCGAGGAATGCTGCGGCTTTAAGAATTCACGCTGCAGCTTTAACCCGACAAAGAAATGTCAGCAGTGTATTAACGGCGAAAAAGAGCTTTTGTTTGCCGCTGCCGCCGCTATGGTGATGGTTTACTATAAGCTGTGCGACGATATAAACGATTCATCTTTTTTCAAAAGTTTAATAAAGCGTTTGCTCCGTCCGTTTTTTGCACTCAAGCGTAAAAAGGCGAAAAAGCTTTTCCCCGAGGTTGATGAGATTATCGGTAAAGCGATGAGTGAGCAGGACAAGGTTGAAAAAAGGTCTGATGCAGGTATTGATGTGTCAGCGCACCCTTCGGCTGTGGCTATGGGCAAGCTCTTATCTTACGGCTTTGACGGAGAAAGAGCGGCAAAGCTTGAACGTATGGGTTACCTTGTCGGCAGGTGGATTTACCTGACGGACGCATACGACGATATGCGTGACGATAAAAAGACATCATCATATAATGTATTTAATAATATAGGTAAAAGTGAAAAAGAAACCGAAGAGTATGCCGAGGGTGTGCTGAACGTAACAGCCGCTGAGCTTGCAAGAGAGCTTGAGGGAATGAAGCCTGCACGCTTTGGAGAAATACTCGAAAACATCGTGTATGACGGAATGTATAACACGGTTAATTTGATTAAAAAGGAGAGAGACAAATGAGAGACCCGTTTGAGGTTTTAGGGCTTTCACCCGGAGCAAGCGACGATCAGGTAAGAGATGCCTACCGTGAGCTTGCAAAGCGATACAGTGACGCAGGCTCAATGCCTGACCCTGTAAGAATGCAGGAAATTGACGCGGCTTACGATGAGATAATTCTGGGTCGTACGGGTAACGGCGGTAATTCATACAGTGAGCCGACCTACACCTACAGTGTGCCGAATGATTTCGGCGATATAAGAGCAAAAATAAAAAGCGGTAAAATTGACGATGCCGAAACTCTGCTTGACGGTGTGCCCGTATCAAACCGCACGGCAGAGTGGTATTACCTGAAAGGTACGGTACAGCACCGCAGAGGCTGGCTTGAAGAGGCGGCACGCAACTTTGAGCAGGCTACACGGCTTGACCCGTCAAACGCAGAATACAACCGTGCGTACAACAGCATAAATTCCGACAGGTCGGGTGGTTACCGCACTGAAAGAAGCAAGGGCGGCGATTCGGGCTGTTCTGCCTGCGATATGTGTCAGGCTCTGCTTTGTGCGGATTGCTGCTGTGAGTGTGTGGGATGTGACCTTATAAGGTGCTGTTGAGGTGATTGAATGAAACAGTCATCAAAAACAGCTCTCGGCGGTATTGTCAGTGCACTCAGCGTAACGCTAATGCTGCTGACGGGCATAATACCGTTTATGACCTATGCTTTGCCGCTTGCGGCAGGTGCACTGCTCATTCTTATGGTTATAGAGATTAACAAGCGTTGGGCGTTTGTTGTATACGTAGCGGTAAGTCTGCTGAGCATTTTTATTGTGCCCGACAAAGAGGCGGCGGTGTTTTACGTAGCGTTTTTCGGCTATTACCCGATAATAAAATCGGGGCTTGAAAAGCACCTGAATATTGTTGTTGAATGGATAGTAAAACTGCTGATATTCAATGCGTCAACCGTAGCGGGATATATGTTTACAACTTACGTGCTCGGCATTCCGTTTGACGAAATGGCTGAGTTCGGAAAATACAGCATATTCATTCTGCTTGCGCTTGCAAACATAGTTTTCGTTGCTTACGATATAATGCTTACAAAGTTTATAACTCTTTATCTGAACAGGTTCAGAAAGAGCTTTCATAAAATTTTCAAATAATTTTCGGAGGAATAAAAATATGTCAGAAAAAATCAAGTTTGCCGTAATCGGTGTCAGCGGAAGAGGCTCAGGTATGGCTCTCGAGCTTCAGAATGTTGAGGGTGTAGAGATTGTCGCTGTATGTGACCTCTATCAGGACAGAGTTGACGATATGATAAAGCGCTTTGAGGAAGAGCACGGTATCACCCCTGACGGATACACTGATTACAAAGAGATGATAAAGCGTGAGGATATCGGTGCGGTTATGATATCAACCACATGGATCACTCACTCCCGTATTGCTGTTGACTGTATGAAGGCAGGCAAGCACGTAGGTATGGAAGTCGGCGGTGCCGCAAGCATTGAAGAATGCTGGGAGCTTGTACGCACAAGCGAGGAGACAGGCAAATTCTGTATGCTTCTTGAAAACTGCTGTTACGACCGTTTTGAGATGGCTCTGTTCAATATGAAGCGTCAGGGTCTTTTCGGCGAGGTTGTACATACTCAGGGTGCATATCAGCACGACCTTCGTGATGAAATCGTACTCGGAAGAGAAAACAGACACGGCAGACTTTACAACTTTATGAACCGTGACGGTGAGGTTTATCCGACCCATCAGCTCGGCCCGATCTGTAAGCTTCTTGACATCAACCGCGGCAACAGAATGGTTTCCGTTGTTTCAATGTCCAGCAAGGCAAGAGGTCTCAACCAGTGGATAAAGGACAACAAGGGTGAGGATTACGACCTTTGCGGTTACGATTTCACACTCGGTGACGTTGTTACAACAATGATCAAGTGTGCTCACGGTGAAACAATACTCCTCACTCACGAGTGCTCACTGCCCAGACCTTACTCAAGAGGTTACCGTATTGACGGTACAAAGGGTATGTACACAGAAGACGACAACCAGATTTATATTGAGGGCCGTTCACCTCAGCACGAGTTTGAGCGTGTTGAGCCTTACATTGAAGAGTTTGAGCATCCGCTGTGGAAAGAGTACTTCCAGAAGGGTGTTCACGAGGCAGGTCACGGCGGTATGGACTTCCTTGTTCTTTCCGCATTTGCTGAGGCAGCTCTTAACGATACAAAGCCCCCGATTGACGTTTACGATACTGCTGCATGGATGGCTGTTACCTGCCTTTCGGAGCAGTCTATAGCAATGGGCAGCCACCCGATTGCATTCCCCGATTTCACAAACGGTATGTGGATTGACAGAGAGCCGTACCGCAGAGGCAGATACTGCCTTGACGAAATCTGCCCTGAGTATTATGATATAAAAGAAGAAACCAAAGAAGATAAGGCAGAATAATCAAAACAGAAAGGAATATAGATTATGTATTACATAGGCGTTGACGGCGGCGGTACAAAAACCGTTTACACACTCTTTAACGAAAATAAGGAAACTCTTAACGAGGTAAAGACTCCCGGCAGTAACCACGAGAATATGGAAGGCTCTTTTGACGAGGCTTCCGCAATCATCTGGAGCGGTCTTACCGCTCTTGTTGAGAAGCAGGGTATTACACTCGACGACGTAAGCTTCACGCTTATGGGTCTTGCAGGCATCGACCATCCTTATCAGTACGACATTATGTGCGAGAAGCTCAGAGAAAAGGGTCTCAGGAATTTTGAGATTTTCAACGACGGCTTCCTCGGCGTAAAGGCAGGCAGTGAAACAGGCGCAGCTATCGGCTACAATATGGGTACAGGTATGTGCTGTAACGCTATTGACCGCAAGGGTACAATGCGTCAGCTTGCAGGTCTCGGTGAATTCTCCGGCGATATCGGCGGCGGTCATCAGATTGCTATTACTGCATACCGCATCATTTACGATGACGTAATGCTTAACGTTGAAAAGACAGCTATGACTGATATGTTCTTTGAGGAGTTTGACATCAAGTCAAAGGAAGATTTCCTCGCAACTGTTGCTATGTACGAGGATGAAGAGCAGATATCACGCTTTGTAATGCGTCTTCTCGACTTCTTCTTTGCTGCTGCAAAGCTCGGCGACAAGCCCGTTATGGCTGCTATTGATGCACTTGCAACACGTGGTGCTTACCTTATTGCGGCTCACGCAAACCAGCTTGACTTTGACGATGAGGTTGAGGTTGTGCTTGCAGGCTCAATCCATACAAAGCTTCCCAGCGAAGAGTATGTTGACCTTATGATTGAAAAGGCAGGCAAGCTCACAGAGAAGAAGCTCTGCTTCAAGAAGCTCACAGCAGCACCTGTATTCGGTTGTATAAATTGGATTTTACAAGATTACGCAAAGTAATTAAACCACAGGAGGTATATAGATATGAAAGAAATTAACGTATGCGTTATCGGCTCAGGCAGTACATATTGCCCCGAGCTTGTAGACGGTTTCCTTCAGGCAAGAGATTCACTCAAGCTCAAGAAGATTTCCTTTATGGATATTGATGACCGCAAGAGAAATATTGTCGGCAACCTTTGCATCCGTATGCTCAAGGCTGCAGGTATAGACTGCGAAACAGTACTTACAGACGACCTTGACGTTGCTCTTCAGGGTGCAGACTTTGTTGTTACACAGATTCGTGTAGGTAAGCTTCCCTGCAGACATCTTGACGAAACAATTCCGCTCAAGTACGGTCTTATCGGTCAGGAAACAACAGGTATCGGCGGCTTCTTCAAGGCTCTTCGTACAATTCCCGTTATGAAGAACATCTGCGAGAAGATTGAAAAAATCTGCCCCGATGCATGGCTTATCAACTTCACAAACCCCTCGGGTATTGTTACCGAGTACGTGCTCAACAACACAAACGTCAAGTGTATCGGTCTTTGCAACGTGCCGATTGATATGCTCGACGATACAAAGGAAATTGTCGGTGACGATGCTGAAATCAAGTACGTCGGTCTCAACCACCTCAGCTGGATGACATCTGTTAAGGTTGACGGTGAAGAGAAGATTGACGAGCTTATCGCAAACGGCTTCTCACCCAAGGTTATGGCTAACATCAAGGATGACGGCTTCTCACTCGAGACTCTTGCCGCAATCCACGCTCTTCCCTCATCATACCTTCAGTATTACTACTGCCGTAATGCAAAGCTCGAGTACCTTCTCAAGGGTGAAAAGAGCCGTGCACAGAAGTGTATGGAAATTGAAGAGGAGCTTCTCGAGATGTACTCAGACGAGGGTCTGTACGTAAAGCCTGCTCTGCTTGACCAGCGCGGCGGTCACAAGTACTCACTTGTTGCTGTTTCACTTATCAACGCTATTGCAAACGACGTCGGCGACGTTCAGGTTGTAAATATCAAGAACGGCAATACACTTCCCTTCCTCAAGCCTGACGATGTTATTGAGGTACCTGCACGTATCGGTAAGAACGGTGCAGAGCCGATTGACCTGGGCGAAATCAACAACCGCCACATCATCGGTCTTATGAGCATTGTCAAGGAGTACGAGCGCTACACAGTTGAGGCTGCAAAGACAGGCTCAAACGAAGCTGCTCTCAACGCTCTTCTTGTACATCCTCTCGTAGGCGACTGGGAGAAGGCTCTCAACTGCTTCAACGAAATGAAGGAAGCACACAAGGATTACCTCCCCCAATTTTTTAATACCTCAGCTAACTGAGATGCACAGATAAAGATTGAGACACCGAGATAGTTTTATTTCTTTGTCTTAACACATAGCTAAATTAAACGGGCGAACACAGTTCGCCCCTGCCTAAAAATAATTTGCGGATAAAACAGATTGTTTTTCGAAAATTATCAGCGAGGAAATAAAAATGAAAACCTTTTTGTTTCAGGGTGATTCCGTAACGGATGCAGGCAGAAACCGTGAGGATGATTATGACCTTGGTTTCGGATATCCGCGTATGGTTGCGGAGTATTTAGAGAAGAAGTATCCTGCACAGTTCAGCTTTGTAAACACCGGAACGAGCGGTGATACAAGTGCTTGCATATACGCACGAATGGGTACGGAAATTTTAAATATACACCCTGATTATATGAGCCTTCTTGTCGGATTTAACGATATTTCGCATCTTATTACCAACGATGACGGTATAGCTCCGCATCGGTACGAGCAGCTGCTGTGTATGCTTATTGAGGATGTTACCGAGGCTCTGCCCGGTATAAAAATAATAATGCTTGAGCCGTATGTCCTCAAGGGTATCAGCACCGAACCGAATTGGACTAAGCTTAACCCCGGTGTCAGAAATAACGCTTTAATCGCAAAAAGAGTTGCGAAAAAATACGGTCTGCCCTTTGTTACACTTCAGGATAAGTTCGATGCACTTTGCAACGAAAAGCCTGCGGATTTTTGGGTGCAGGACGGAATTCATCCCACCGAAAACGGCCACCGTGTCATTGCCGATGAGCTTATAAAGGCTATAGAAGAAACAGTGCTTAATTGAGTACAGTCTGATAATAAAAGGTAAACAAAAACACCCCGACCGAGTGATTTTCACTCGGTCGGGGTGTATCATTTATGCAGTTGAAGTTTACCGATAATTGCGCATTCCGAATTCCTAATTCCGAATTGCTTAAAAGTCCAGTGTTGCAATAATCTTTCCGCCCTCAATCGGATATGAGCAGATTCTGTGCTCGGACACGGTGTAGAGAGTATCACCGATGTAGGTTGCACGCCTTATTGCAAATGTTGAATACATTGTTTTATCGTACATAATTATTTCTTCGCCGCCGTCGGGAGTATATACTGTGCCGCTTTCGCCTTCATTGGCTCTTCTGTTTGTGTAGCTGCCTATATGCTCTATTTTACCTTCCTTTATTCTGAGTGTGGCAAGCTGTGAATCGCCCGTGTCGTCAGCATAATATATAAAACCGAGTATATCTTTTTCACTGCAGTCCATTACGGTTTTGTGCCCTGTTTCAGCGTAAGCGTGTGCGATTTTAAAGCGGTCAACCTCCTGCGGTTTTGTCGGGTCACTGATATCAAAAAGTGAAATTTTGAGTGCATCCGTTGTGCCGAAATCATCACCGTCTGTACCGATACCGACAAGGTAGCCGTTAAACGGATGAAGATAGCTTGAAAAGCCGGGGATTTTTAATTCTCCTACGATTTTCGGGTTTTTCATATCCCCAAAATCAATTACAAACAGCGGGTCTGTCTGACGGAAGGTGACGACGTATCCGTAATCACCGATATATCTTACAGACTGAATTGTTTCACCCTTTGCAATATCTGTGATTTTTGATATCTCTTTCAGGTTTTTATCTAAAACGTAAATTGAGTTTGCAGTGCCCGTTGTGGTTGCAACTCTGATATATTCGCCCTTTTCGTCGATTGAAAACTGATTGAGCATTCTGCCGTCAACTTCGTCTGTTGCTTCCGGACGGATAGTACCGCCCTTGATTGAGAAACGGTGAATTTTTGTTGTAGGGCCAACGTTTTCGACCGATGAAGAAAAGCTGTTCTGCGTGTAGGCTTTATAGTTATATACTGTGTCGCAGACGTAGAGATTTTCTGCTGTGCAGTACACGTTTTCTCCCGTGCCGAGTACGGCTGATGTTACGGGCTTGAATTCGCTTGAATCAAGGTCAACCGTTGTCATAACAGTATAGGTTTCGGAGTAGTTTTTCTGCTGAGGCAGAATTGTTATCATATGCGGGTCGAGATGCTCGCACACTCCGTTTACGGTATAGCCAGGTGCTATGTCGTCATAGACAGCGTAGCCTTCTGTGAGATTGATATCCTCGGGATAAACGTAAAACTGTGAAAGAAGTATAACCTTGCCGCCGATAAGTCTGCTTGAAAAATAGCCGCCGTCCTGCGAAAATTCGTTGACAAGCTTCGGCTTTGCCTTGTCGGTAATATCGTAGATTTCGATAACGGTCTGATTGTTTTCGGTGTAATCGTGACCTGTTACGGCAAGAATATTTTTGTAGATATACATACCGTTTGAGCCTCGGGACTCAAGGTCGGTTTTGCTCATAAGCTTCATATTTGCGGCATCGATAATTTTGACAGATGAGTCGCTGAGTACGTAGATATACTTACCGTCATTTTTGATTATGTCGTCCTCGTCAATGCCTTGCACCTGCACGTTTGTTGTGCCGTGCGAAGAGCCTGTAGCTGATGTATTCGTATCGGTTGCCATACTGTCTTCAAGAATCATACCTGATTCGGGCTTTGCCTCGTCCTCGGCTTTTGCTCCGAAATCAAGAGCGCTGTTTACTACACCTTCTACAAAGTAGTGGAATTTGTTGTTTTCGTGCTCTGCTTTGAGTACGGTGAAGTAGTCGATAATAGTCTGCTCTGTGTTGTCTGAAAGCGGTGTCACAGCCTGCTCAATTTTCTCGGGCATTTTGTCTATTGCGGGCTTGGTATAGTGTCTGACCGCAGCACCTATACCGAATGCGAGAATTATTGCCGCCGCAACAGAGCTCACTGTTTTAAGTGCAATTATCTTACCTTTTTTGCTCTTCTTTTGCTCCTTGCCGCTGACGAGTGCTGTTATATTCTCTGCCGAAAGCTCATCTGGCAGAGTGATTTTTTCGTCAATCGGATTTAATTTACTGCGTATATATTCTGCGTTATCTTTATCTTTGTGTTTCATTTGCGTCCCTCCGTTTCCTCTCTCAGTTTTGCAAGGGCACGTGAAAGTTTTGAGCGTACAGTGCCGTGCGGTATGCCCGTAACATTGGCAATCTCTTTGCCCGAGTAGCCGCAGACTGCACTGAGCAGTACTATTTCACGTTCCTGCTCGCTGAGTGTGTTAATCAGCCTGACGATGTCCAGCCCGATTAACACTTCTTCGCTTGTGTCGGCGGATGAAAGCTCTTCGCAAAACTCGAGCGTAGTGAAATCTGCCTGATATTTTTCGCGCTGAAAACGCTTGCAGACATTATAAAGAATTCCGAAAAACCACGCTTTTGCCGCTGATTCATTTTTTAGCTTTATTATGTTTTTAAATGCTTCAAGTGCTGTATCCTGCACCGCATCCTGTGCCGCTTCCTTTGAGCCGAGGCTATAAAGTGCATAGCGGTACATTTCACCCGCGAAAAGCGAATAAAGCTCACCGAATGCAGAGGCATCTCCTTTGGTTGCTCTTTTTGCAAGCTGTGCAGTTTTGTCTTTCATCCATTCACCGCCTTTTGTTTTAAGTTATGCTTGCACTTACCGTTTTTTCTCCTACATACATTGTAACCGCAATTATGTGAGAGCCGCAACATTCGCAGTCACGGTCGGTTTTTACTGCTACGGTATAGCCTAAGCCTTTGTACATTGGGTCACCGCCGTCGTTAACACAGGTAGCAAATATCGGTGACATCAGGTGACCTGAGCGGTAAAAATCGGTTATAAACATACCGCTCCATGCTGTTAAAGCTACAGCAAGAAAAATTGCAAGTGCATTGAAAAATTTTTTAGTTTTCACTTCTTTCACCCTTTTCAGTGTGAATTTGAGCCGCTCATAAAGTAAGTGTATATTTAATGCCAAATTGTTGCATCATTTACAAATATTTTATCATAATTTTTTTGAATTTCCTATACCCAACTGCTACAAGTTGTGGTATAATGCTTATATATGTCTATAAATAATACTAAAAGTGTTTTTTTAGCAAAACCGGTCGAATCGGAGGAAAGATGGAGAAGCGTTTTGAAACAGTGATTTTTGATTTTGACGGCACTATTGCCGACACTTTCAGAGGCGTCAGATTCTGCTTTCTTGAGGCACTTCACGCTTTCGGCTACGATGAGACTGACGAAGCGAAACTGCACACATATCTCGGTCCTCCGCTGTTTGACAGCTTTATGCTTTACTGCCACGATGAGGAAACTGCACGGCAGATGGTTGCAAAATACCGTGAGGTTTACCGTGCAGGTGCTTTGCTTAAGTGTGACCTGTATGACGGTATTACCGACGTGTTTGCCAAGCTGAATGAGGCAGGCATTAAATTGGCTATTGCATCGTCAAAGCCGGGTGAATTTGTAAAGCGTTTGCTGTGCCACTTTGAATTGGAAAAATATTTTGACTTTATAAGTGCACCCGTTATAGGTAAGCCGGAGCCATCAAAGTATGACCTGATTACTGCCGCTGTTTCGGCACTCGGTGCTGAAATTTCGGCGGCGGCAATGGTAGGCGACAGAAAGTTTGATATAGTGGGTGCAAAGCAGGCAGGCGTTTTTGCCGTCGGTGTATCCTACGGCTTCGGTACGCTCGATGAGCTTGAGTCACACGGTGCGGACTTTATATGCCATACTCCAGAACAGATTTCGGAGCTGATATTACAATGAAAATAATTGGCAAGTTTATAAGATTTATTATAGCTTTTCTTGTTGCCGCAGTTATCATTACCGTAGGCAGCTTTACGGCGGTTTTCTTTACGTCAAAGGATGAGCCGCAGGAGATATTTCTGCTTGATTATGCGTTGATTTACGAAAAGGGCGAGGACGAAAAGCTTGACGTGTGGTTTGTAAGAAAGACAAACGAATTTGACATTGTCAGCGGTGACGGAATAGTTTACTACGACGGTGCATATAAATCTGCTGCCGCATTTGTAGGCTACGACGGCAGAATGATGTATTTTGATTCGGACAGACTCGATATGACCGTAGCCTTTGAAGAGGATGCGGTAGTCGGTAAAATCATTGCACTCTGGCAGCAAAAATAAAGCTTTGCAGTATAATGTAAATGGAGTAATTTTTTACTCCGTACAAAATTTACTGCAGGGGGAAAGCATTTACAATGGAAGCTTATCTTGATAACAGCGCTACGACCTGCCTGTGTTCCTCGGCAAAGGAAAGAATGGTCGAAGCGATAAACAAATATTACGGTAATCCGTCGTCACTGCACAGTGTGGGCACTGCGGCACAGCGTCAGCTTGATGCGGCAAGGGCGGCAGTTGCAAAATCACTCTCGTGTGAAACGGAGGAAATAGCTTTTACGAACAGCGGTACACTCGCAAACAATGCCGCGGTTTTCGGTGCAGCTCACGCACTCAGACGCAGGGGCAACCGCATTGTCACAACCTGCGTTGAGCATCCGAGCGTTTCGGAATGTATGGCTCAGCTCGAAAAAGAGGGCTTTGAGGTAATTTACCTGAAGGTTGACAAGCACGGAAAAATCAACAAGTCCGAGCTTATGCAGGCTGTGAACTCAAAGACAATTCTTATAAGCCTTATGTACGTCAATAATGAGGTCGGCAGTATAATGCCGATTGAGACGGCAAGGCTTGCTGTAAAAAAGGCAGGTGCACCTGCACTGATTCACTGCGATGCCGTACAGGCTTACGGTAAGCTGCCGATAAAGCCGTCAAGGCTCGGTGTTGACCTGATGAGTGCAAGTGCTCATAAAATCAACGGGCCCAAGGGCGTCGGTTTCCTTTACGTTCGTAAGGGTGTGCGTCTTGCACCGTATATCTTCGGCGGAGGTCAGGAGGGCAAGATATATTCGGGCACTCAGCCTATGCCTGCAATCCTCGGTTTGCAAGGTGCTGTTGAAGAATTGCCCGACCTTACGGCTCAGCTTGAGAAAACAACTGCTCTGCGTGATTATCTCGTGCAGGAAGCACGCAAGATAAACGGTATAGTGATAAATTCGGGCGAGGATGCTTTGCCTTATATAGTCAATATCTCCGCTATCGGACATCCTTCGCAGACGATGCTCAACTATCTTTCGGATTCGGGCGTATACGTTTCGGGCGGCTCTGCCTGCTCAAAGGGTCACAGAAGCCGTGTGTTGACTACGATGGGTCTTGAGCCTGAAAGAATAGACAGTGCACTGCGTATCAGCCTTTCACGTTTTACAACCCGTGAAGAAATAGATATGTTTTTGTGTGCACTTGAAAACGGTGTGAATACACTCAGAAAAAAGAAATAAATTTATAATAACAATATAAAGGACATATAATGAAAGAAGTAATTTTGATTAAAAACGGCGAGCTTGCACTCAAGGGTCTCAACCGCCGCACATTCGAAGATATTATGATTAAAAATATGCGCCGCAAGCTCAGTGACCTCGGTGCATTCACCTTCACACCCTCTCAGTCGACAATAAAGGTTGAGGGCGAAGACGGTGTTGACCTTGAAGAGGCAGTTGACCGTCTTTCACGCGTTTTCGGTATAGCGGGCTTCTCTCGCGCACTCAAGCTTGAGAAGGATTTTGAGCTTGTGCTTCAGGAGACGGGCAAGTATCTTGAAGATCAGCTTCTCTGTGCTTCAACCTTTAAGGTTTGTGCCAAGCGTTCCGATAAGAAATTTCCTTACGATTCGCCGAAGATTTGTCTGCTTCTTGGCGAAAGACTTCTTGATGAATATCCTCACCTGACAGTTGACGTGCATAACCCCGAAATCACCGTTACTGTTGAGGTAAGAGATAACGATATATTTGTACACGCTAATCAGCTCAAGGGTGCAGGCGGTATGCCCGTAGGCTCTGCAGGCAGAGCGGCACTTATGGTGTCGGGCGGTATTGACAGCCCTGTTGCAGGCTGGATGATGGCAAAGCGTGGTATTGAGCTTACTGCGATTCATTTTGCTTCTCCGCCTTATACAAGCGAAAGAGCAGAGCAGAAGGTGCACGACCTGCTCCGTAAGGTTGCACGCTACTCAGGCAGAATAGAGCTGAGCGTTGTGCCGTTTACCGAGTTTCAGGAGGCAATCCGTGACAAGTGCCCTGAGGACCTCTTTACGATTATTATGCGCCGTATGATGGTGCTTTGTGCACAGCAGATTGCTTCGCACACAGGTTGCGGTGCACTCATTACGGGTGAGAGCCTCGGTCAGGTTGCAAGCCAGACTCTCGGTGCGATTGCCTGTACGGATGAGGCGGCAACGATGCCTGTATTCCGTCCTCTTATCGGTATGGATAAGGACGAAATTATTTCGATTTCAAGAAAGATTGACACCTTTGAAATTTCAATTCTTCCGTTTGAGGATTGCTGTACGGTGTTTACTCCCCGTCATCCCCGTACACGTCCCAAGCTTGCTGATGTAATTGAGGCGGAGTCAAGGCTTGACGTTGATGCACTCGTAGAGCGTGCAGTTGCAGGCGTGAGAAAGATTATTATAAACTGATAAAGAAAGAAACCGTTTTATGAACTGTGAGATTATCGGAGTCGGCACAGAGCTGCTGCTTGGTGACATTGTGAATACGGATGCTCAGTATCTTGCTCAGGAGCTTGCCTCTATGGGCATAGTTATCCATTATCAGGAGGTAGTGGGCGACAATCCCGAGCGGATGAGAGCGTGTATTTCAAACGCTGTTTCACGCAGTGACCTTGTAATTCTTACGGGCGGCCTCGGTCCTACGGCAGACGACCTTACAAAGGAAATAAGCTGTGAAGTAATGGGTGCCGAGCTTGTGCTCGATGAAGATATTCTTGAGGGAATAAGAAGCTATTTCACATCAAAGGGTATTGTGATGCCCGAAAGTAATGCTAAGCAGGCGTATGTGCCAAAGGACGGTACGGTTTTTGCTAACCGCAACGGCACTGCCCCCGGCTGTGCGGTAGAAAAAGACGGCAAGACTGTCATTATGCTGCCCGGTCCGCCCAGAGAGCTCAAGGCTATGTTTGAGCACGAGGTAAAGCCTTTTCTTGCCGCAAAAACGGGCGGAGTAATCCTCTCAAAGCAGGTGCGTACTTTCGGCATCGGTGAGTCTGATATGGCTCAGCGTGTGGCAGAGCTTCTTGACGGTGAAAACCCGACTGTTGCACCGTACGCAAAAGACGGTGAAGCTTTGCTGAGAGTTACTGCAAAAGCAGAAACAAAGGAAAAAGCAGAGCAGATGTGCGAGGAAACAATAGAAAAGATACGCGAAAAATTAGGAGAATATATTTATTCGACGGATTCGCTGAATCTTGAGCAGACAGTTGTGAAGCTGCTGAGAGAAAACGGCAAAAAAATCGCCCTTGCAGAAAGCTGTACGGGCGGCTACATCGCAAAGCGTATTACCGATGTGCCCGGCTCATCGGAGGTTTTTGAGTACGGCGTAGTGTCATACTCAAACGAAGTTAAAATGAAGCTGCTCGGTGTCAGAAGTGAGACTATAGAGCAGTATACAGAGGTAAGTGAACAGACTGCCGCTGAAATGGCGGAGGGAGTAAGACGGCTTTCGGGTGCTGATATAGGTATCAGCGTTACGGGTGTTTCAGGCCCCGGAGGCGGTACGGAGGATAAGCCCGTAGGTCTGGCATATATAGGTTTTTCTCATCAGGGCGGCACGTATGTGCGTGAGGTGAGAACGGGAAAAAAGCAGGATTCGAGAGAATATAACAGATATGTTACGGCATCAAATGCCCTGCATATGGTCATACAGCATTTTCAGGAAAGGGACGAGTAAGCTCTATGGCAGAAGAGAATAACGCATTAGGTCAGTTTGGTGCGAGAAGTGCCAAATTTGACGAACTGCTTAAAAAATATCAGACAATAGATGAGGGTGACACGGTTACTGCTCCGCCGCGTAAATCCGAGCCTGAGCCTCAGCCTGAGATTGAGGCTGAGCCGCAGGCAGAAGAAATGAAGGAAGAAGTACCGGCAGAGCCTGAGCAGATTGAGGAAGCACCTGCAGAGGAAACTGAGGTGCAGAAAGAAGAAACTGAACCGGAAGAAGAGGGATTCAGCTTCGATGAGCAGGTAGTTGCAGTCGAGGAACCTGAGCCCGACTACTCATACGATATCAATATATTCAGTGCAGACGGAGCAAAGAGTGTTCCCGATATTGACAGCTTTGACGATTCATGGCTTGACAGTGCTCTTGACGAGTCACTTTTCTATAAGCCCGAGGTTGTTGCGGCAGAGGAGATTGCCGAGCCTGAAACAGCTTTGCCGAATCCCGAGCCTGAAACTGAATATGAGCCTGAATATACCGACGAGCCGCAAATTTTTACAGAACCCGAAAAAGACGTTATGGCAGGCGGATATATTGCACCGACCGATTTTACGGATTTTGAGTTTGACCCTGAGAGCGGCATAGGCTTTGATGCAGAGGATACAGAGCAGCCTGAAGCTGAAACAAATGAGAAGTCAAAGAAGAAATCGCTCAAAGATAAGAAAAAAACTGCACGTGAGAAGAAGGACAGCGGCAAGAACGAGATGTCTTCCATAACCGGATTCTCCAAGAACTATAAAGCGTCAGAAGGCAAGGGCTCAAAGAAAGAGGGCTTTTTTGCAAGCAACTTTATACCGCAGAAGAATGATACGGTTACGGATAAAATCAGAAAAACCGTAATGATTATATGCGTAATTGCTTTTCTCGGTGCAGGTTTATATCTGTTTAACAGCTTTGTAATTCAGCCTATCGTAACCTCGGGTCAGATGAATAAGCTTGAGGAAATGGTAGGCGAAAACAATGCCGTTGCCGATAAGGCGGCACTTAAAGAAAAATATCCCGACGTGGAATTCCCTGAAGGTATGCTTGAGAAGTATGCCGGGCTTTATGCAAAGAATTCCGATTTTGTCGGTTGGATAAATATTGACGGTGTTGATATCTCACTGCCCGTTGTTCAGGGTGAGGATAACAAAGAATACCTCAAGCGAGGCTTTGACGGCAAGCACAGTAAATACGGCTCTGTATTTATGAACTGTGCCAACGACGTAGACAGACTCAATTACAACACGTCACTTTTTGGTCATCATATGCTGGATTCAAAAATGTTCGGTAATCTGATTCAGTACAAGGATGCTGAAACATACAAGAAGGCACCCTTAATTGAATTTAATACTATATACGGCGACTACAAGTGGAAAATTTTCGCAGTGTTTATTACCAACGGTACGGCAGAAGGTGACGACGGATATCTGTTCAACTACCTGTTTACCGACCTGTCAACTCCCGAAAAGGTTGAAAAATTCCTTGGCGAAATCGATCAGCGTGCAATCTACAAGCCGGAGGTTGATATAGCTGTTTCTGATAAGATACTTACACTTTCAACCTGCAGCTATGAGTTTGATGAAGCAAGACTTGTAATTATGGCACGTATGGTACGTCCCGGTGAAAGCGAGCAGGTAAGCGGCAAGGTTATTGCAAACGAAAATCCGAGATATCCTGCGGCATATTATGAGGAAAAAGGAATTGAAAATCCTTATGCTTCGGCTTATAAATGGCAACCGTCGTAACTACAGTGAAAGGATTGTTTACCGATAATGAATATCAGTTTTATTGCACTGAATATCAGCGGCGCTGAAACTGTCCAGTCTGCGGCAGATAAAATCCGCAGCTCCTTTTCAGAGGTGGGCAGATGCGATTTCAGACTTTGCGGCTCTATGGCTCAGGTCTCAACCGCTCTTTCAGATGCTTTTGCAAACAGTGATATAGTTGCAGTAGGTGCTGAGCCTTCGGTTTACTCCAAGGCGAAGCTTGCCATACTGCGTGCTATGCATATAAAAACTCAGCTTGACGGCAGAGTAAAAGAGCGTATCGGAGATATGTCTGATCTCGATTCACAGCAGCTTTCACTCCACTGTGCGATGCCTGAGAATGCAAGTGTATTTCTGTCGGATGACGGCTTGTATTCAGGCTTTGCAATACGCTCGGGCAGACAGCATTTTATAATGCTTCCTCTCGACAAGCTCAGAGTTGAGGAACAGCTCAGCAAGGGTGTGCTTGCGTATTTTGCTCAGGCAGGTATAGAGGTCGGACAGAAGTCTGAACAGAAAGAAGCTGCAGACGTAAAGGCAAAGCCGAGCTGTGCCGAAAAAGCGGTTGAGCTGCTTAAAGATAAGAATATGAAGGTTTACTTTGCTGCAACACCTTCCTGCGAAATGGTTAAGGATATGTGCGGCGAAGACGTGATAAAGGATAGCTTTGTTTTCACAGAGCATACGGCAGAGCGTGGAGCAGAAGCTCCGCGCAGTTACATAGCTGACCTTGCTCGCTATTCAATACCCGATGACGAAGAGGCGTTAGGTGCCGCTGTGTCAAACGTTTATACAGGTAATTCTCAGGCTACAGGCGAACGCAAGTACAATATTTACGTTGCTCTTGCCGACAAAAACGCTTCACGTGTGCTCCGTTTTGCATCTCAGCCCGGTGAAACACCGGATGAGCTTATTTCAGCATCGATTGAACTGCTGATGGATATGATATGCGAGAAGTGCAACAGCATAGGTGCACCTGCTGCAGAAGCGGAGCAGGACAAGCCTTTTACTGCTGAGCCTGTTGAAGAAATTGAATTCCCTACAGTGCAGGAAACCCAAAAGAAAAAGAAGAGGGGACTCAGAACTGTCCTCTACGTTCTGCTTGCGATTCTTCTTGCTTTTGTCGGGTATTTTGCATTCAGCGGATACGAAAACGCAGAAAAAAATAAAGAGGCTGCAGTCAGCAGTTTTGCAAGCTATTATTCTCAGGGAGCCGCCGCCGAAAGCGGTTCCCTGCTTGTTTTCCCCGATGATTATACTTTTGTTACAGATGAAGAAACCTCTGTTTCGGAAGATTCGACAACCGATGTGAACGAGTATGAGTCGGATACTACGCAGGAAGCCACAACCGTGCTTGGCGTGCTGCCGCCGCTTGAGGAATCCGAAGACACGACGACTCAGAAAGTGACAGAAAAAATAACGGCAAAGCCTACAACGACGGTGAAGTCCACAACTACGGCAAAACCAACCACCACAAAAAAGCCGACGCCGACAACCAGACCTGTTACCACAGCAAAGCCTGTTACTACTGCGAAGCCTGTTGACAATTCAAAGGCAGACGGTGAATTTGTATTTGTGGTATACGGATACGGTCACGGTGTAGGAATGAGCCAGGAGGGTGCTCTCGGTTACTCAAAGCAGGGCAGTTCTTATACAAATATTCTGCTTCACTATTACCCCGGCACAACGCTTGTGAAAGATGACCCCGATATGCCTGAAACAATAAAATTCGGCGGCAAGGATTACCCGATTATTGAGTATCTGTGCCGCAGTGTGGCAGGTGAAATAGGATCGGGCTGCAACAGCTCGACTGCGGAAGCTTTTAAAGCACAGACGGTTGCTCTTTACACATACGCAAAACGCTATAAATTCAATCTGTCCGCTTCGATGCATGCATTCAACACAAGCTACAAGTATGAGGGCAGTGCGATTGAAACAGCGGTGAAATCTGTGCTTGGTGAGTACCTTTCATATAACGGTCAGCCGATAATGGCAACATTTTACGCTATGTCTGCAGGTAAGACGGTTAAAGCTTCAACGGTGTGGAGCGGTAATTCTTACCCGTACCTTGAAAAGTCGGTTGACAGCCCGCTTGATAAAAACTGTTCACGCTACAAGACTACATATACGATATCGGCTGAAGATTTTAAGGCACTTATGAAGGCTAACCTCGGCATTGAGCTGAGCGGTCATCCTTCAACCTGGATCAAAATTGAAAAGCACGACGGTGCCGTGAATTCGTCAGTAGGATACGTTGAACGTATGACTGTTGGCGGTAAGGCAATAACGGGAGCTTACTTCCGTGAAAAGGCAATGCAGTATAAAATAAGGTCACATTGCTTCAGTGTAATGTATATGGAGGGCTAAAAATGACACAGACAAAATTAGTTTCATCTCTTGAAAAAATATTTCCGCAAAGCGAAGGTAACTTTTACGAAATAAACAGTCTTTCGATGCTCATAGGCGAGCGTACGAGCTTTCAGCTTGCGATAAATACCGATGAGCAGCTGAGATTTACGATTGAAGGCACTGAGACAGTCGGTGTCAGAGCGTATAATATTGGCTTTGTGCCGTCAAAGCTGCCGTATTATGAAGACCACGATGAAGATATTATAACTTCGCCCGACGGATATTATCCCGATGTGCTTTACCCGAGTGAAAACGGTGAGATCGAGTTTGTAAACGGCGGTTGGTGTTCAGTATGGTTTGAGCTTGAGGCAAAGTCAGCCGGTGTGAATAATATTGTTATTACTCTTTTTAACGAGGATAACGACGAAGTCGGCAAGGCTGAAATCAGCGTTAAGGTTATAAATGCAGTATTGCCTGAGCAAGAACTGATTCACACAAACTGGTTCCACTGCGACTGCCTTGCAACGTGGTATAATGTTGAAGCATTCAGCGAAGAGCACTGGCAGATAATCGAAAACTTTATGCGTGTCGGTAAAGAACACGGACTGAATATGATTCTTACCCCGCTGTTTACACCTCCGCTTGATACAGCTGAGGGTGGCGAAAGACCGACAATGCAGCTTGTTGATGTTACGGTAACAGACAAGAATGAATACAGATTCGGATTTGATAAGCTTGCGCGCTGGTTTGAAACTGCACACAGGAGCGGTATAAAATATTTTGAGCTTTCGCATCTGTTTACACAGTGGGGTGCGAGACATGCACCGAAGATAGTTGACGTAAACGGTAAGCTGCTGTTCGGCTGGAAAACTGCGGCGAGCGGTAAAAAGTATAAGGCTTTTCTTACTCAGTTTGCAGATGCACTTGATAAATTCCTTACCGAGCAGGGTGTAAAAGAAAAGTGTTGGGTGCACGTGTCTGACGAGCCGGGTGATGATACGGTAAGGGCTTATGCAAAGGCAAGCCGAATCGTGTCAGAGCTTTTCCCCGATTACAATAAGCTCGATGCACTAAGCAACTTCAAATACTACCAAAAAGGTCTTGTGAAAACGCCCGTGCCTTCGCTTAACCACGCACACAAATTTTACGGCAAGGTGCCCAACCTTTGGGTGTATTACTGTTGCGGACAGTATAAGGGTACGTCAAACAGGTTTATGGCTATGCCGTCTTACCGTAACCGTGTGCTCGGTTTGCAGCTGTATAAATTCGGCTGTGTCGGCTTCTTGCAGTGGGGTTTTAATTTCTGGTATTCACAGCACTCAAAAAGCCACATAAATCCTTTTGAGGTTACTGACGCTAACGGTGCTTTCCCGTCTGGCGATGCATTTGTGGTATATCCCGGTGAAAACGGTCAGCCCCTTGTGTCGCTCAGATATAAGGTGTTTTACGATGCGTTCCAGGATATGAGAGCACTCAAACTCCTTGAGAGCAAAATCGGCTATGATGAAACTCTCAAGCTGATTGAAAACCGCACGGGTGAGCCTCTCGGATTTACAAATTACGAAAAGGGTATAGAGGCAATGCTTGCAAAGCGTGAGGCTGTAAATAAGGCGATAGAAGAGAATTTGTGATAATAAATTTGAACAAAAAACCGACTCTCAGTGAGAGTCGGTTTTTTTATAAGGTTTTCTTTCGTCGGTAATACCGACAATGTAATCTATACTGGTGTTGTGAAATTCAGCAAGAGCAATGAGTACCTCGCTTGGAATATCTCTTGTGCCGAGCTCGTAGCGTGAGTATGCAACCTGTGTGCAGTGAAGCACTTTTGCAAGGTCTTTTTGTAAAAGGTCTTTGTCCTCTCTCAGCTCGCGTATGCGTTTATACATTGCGCATTCCTCCGGATAGGAATATATTAAAAGTATAACGCAAACCGAATTGGTATATTGACAAATAAACCAAATTGGTTTATATTGAGATTGAAAATTAATTTTATGCACTTGGGAGGAATTTTTATGATATGGATTATTTTAGTGGCAGCATTTATTTTTCTTGTAATTACAATTATTAAAAAGAAAAAGAAAAAAGCTAACAATGAAGTTGAAGAAAAAGTAAATAAACTTAACGATCCCCATTGGGTGAATGAAAACCCGATATTGGCAAAAAGTTATATGTTGGACTTGCAAAACAGCGGAAGAAAAGCTGCGGTAAAATGCAAAATAACTCATGGCACTTATCAAGGCGGTTGTAATTTCTCATCTTTTGCTTCGGATTTATCAGGTGGATGGGATTTGAGCATCACAGTTAAAAATAACACAATGAAAACTATTAATTATGTTGATTTTATAGTAACTCCCATTGATAGGTTAAACAATGTATGTTGCGGTGCTGATGGAAAGCCTGATATGGCAAGTTACAGATTTACCGGACCGCTTGATGGCTATTACAAAACTATATGTTATGCAATTAAGGTATGGGATAATCTTCCAGAACTTGGTTCAGTAAAGACTGAACTTATTACAGTAACATTTGCTGATAACACAAAGCAAGAAATATATCCTGATGGCGCAATCGTCAATTTCGATGAAAACGGAGTAGAAACAGATATTTAAAAAATAAAACAGGTCAGTTTCCGTAGAAGGAAGCTGACCTGTTACTTTTTGTTGTTAAAACTTATCTCGTTTTATCAATGATGAGCAGTATATACACTTCATTGAGGTATTTAGTGTGCGTTTCGCACCGTGCTCTGTGGCGTGTGCTTATCTCGTGCCATCAATATTAATGCGTATATGCACTTAATTGAGGCATTGGATGCAACGGCACGTTGCTTATTCGCCCTTCATTTCGAGGAGCTTGACTTTACCGTCGTAAGAAGCCTGGCTGACCTTGATAGAATCGAAGATAGCGGCTCTGATATCGTCCTCAGTTGCACCAAGTTCTTCGGAATACTTGCGGTCGATAAAGAGGTTGAGACCCATAATGTCTGCAAGACCGTCAACGTCAATACCGCTTTCGATTCCCTTTGCAGCGTATTCCTTCTTAACGCCGCCGAGACCCATACGCATCATCCAGGGAGCAACGCTGACAATCTTGCGGTTTTCACCCATACCGCGTGCTGCGTAAACGATCTTGAGGAATTCCTTCCATGTCTGGTTGTACATGCTGATAGGCCATGCCTTAGCACCCTTGGACTTCTCAGCTGCACCAACGATAACCTGACCAACCTGACGGACTGTAAGCATAGCTGTACCGCCGCCCGGATACATTGTGAAGGGAAGCTTGTCCATTCTCTTGATCTGCTCGATGAGAATAACCCAAACGGGCTTTCTGCCGGGCTGTGTGCCGAAGATGTAGGGAAGCTCGAGAACTGCAACGTCGAAGTTTTCATCAGCAAAGGAGAATGCAACCTCTTCCTGGTCGATTCTGCTGCGGATGTAGGGATGCTTCTCTGTGAGTTTCATATCGGGACGCTCTTTTGCAAGGTATGCAAAGTAAGAGCCGAGGATAACGGCATTCTTCATACCGACTTCCTTACAGATGGGAAGAAGTCTCTTGAGAGGAGCGATGTTGCACTTGTAGTAGAGATCGTAAACGGGAGCGGGAGCTTCAACTCTTTCGTCAACGCCTGCAGCGAAAACAAAGCAGTCACAGCCTGTCATCATTTCCTTGATCTCTTCGTCGCTCTTTTCATAGAGATTGCAAAGCTCGATTTCCATCTCTTCGGGGATGGGAGCTCCTTCGGGGAGAGGGGGAAGAGCAACGCTCTTGACCTGATGGCCTCTCTCAATGAAAATTCTTGCAGCCTCACAGCCGAGAAGGCCTGTGCCGCCAATCATAAATACTTTCATTTTTTATCACACTTACAGGGCAACGTATAATGCGTTGCCCTGCACCTTTCTTAATATTAACCCTGTGCGTAAGCACCGACCTGCATCATAAAGTCACCAAGCTGTGCACCGAATTCGGGTGCACCGTCCATGATGAGCTTGCCTGCCTTGACGGATTCAAGCATATCGTCGGTTGACATAAGGATGCCGAGTGCACTGTCGAAATTATCAAAGCGCATTGTGAAGAACGGCATTGCACGCTTGTATTCGCCTCTGCCTGCTCTTGACTTACCTGCCTTGATACGGATGTATGCACTGACCTCGGGGTAGCCGTTGACTGCCCATGAGTAAACGCGGTCGGGGCTCTTTGAAGTCCAGTCGTGAATTGCATCGTGGCCGTTTTTGTTAAGTGTGCTGATACCGCTGGAGAGCAGATAGAAGTAGCACTTAACGAGAAGCTTCTTTGTCTCTTCATCCTCGGGCGGCTCTTTAGCTGTAAGGAGAGAGGACATCTTGAGAAGAACCATCATAAAGGATGCGAAAGCACCTGCGTGCTTTGCAAGACCCTTCATTTTGGGAAGGTACTGCGGCTTAATCTGACCCTTGAAGAATGCGTTGAGTGCTTCAATGCTCTTGAATTCAAGCTCTACGTGAGCGTTGTTTGTGAGCTTATCAGTGTGAACGATCCACTCACCGTTGTTGACAACGAGGTGTGTGCCGACCTTTCCTTCGGGAACGTCGGGGCAAAGTGCACTGATCTGATAAATTGTGTGAGCGTGCTCAAATTTCTTTGCAAGGTTGGGTACATCGTTTGCAATGACCTTGATAAGCGGGATCGCAGCACAGAGGAAAATTTTATTGGTAAAAACTTCGTCTCTTGTAGACATAAAAATCAATCCTTTCTGCCGTTGAAATTTAATCGGTTGAGATTAAACTTCGTCGTCCCAATCGTCGTCAAGCTCAAAGTCAGCGTTCATTGCCTCACGGACTGCTGCGATGATACCGTTGGAGTCGATACCGAGAGTAGACATAATATCCTCATGCAGACCGATGGGAGCAAACTGATCCTGAATACCGAGGCGCTTGAATGCACAGCCCTTACCTGTTTCAGCAATAACCTCTGCAACAGCAGCACCGAGACCGCCGATAACGGAGTGATCTTCTACAGTGATAATACGGCGTGTATCCATAATTGCCTTGACGACAGCTTCCTTGTCGATGGGCTTGATTGTGTGCATATTGAGAACTCTGACCTTAAGACCGTCAGCATTCTCAAGGAAGTTTGCAGCCTGGAGAGCCTGGAATGCACAGGAACCGCAAGCGATAACCGTGATATCTGTACCCTCTTTAAGCTGTACAGCCTTGCCTACCTCGAAGCCATAGTCTGTTGTTTCGTAAAGAACACGGTCGAAACCGCGGTTGATACGGATGTAATAGGGGCCGGGGTTCTCGTATGCTGCACGAACTGCGTTAACAGTCTCAAGACCGTCAGCAGGGCAGATAAGAGTGATATTGGGCATTGAGCGTACAACTGCCATATCGCAGATTGCGTGGTGAGTTGAGCCTGCCTGACCGAAAGAAGTACCTGCGTGAGTTGCGATAACCTTTGCATTAACGTTCTGGTAGCAGATATCTGTGTGAAGCTGGTCAGCACTTCTGAGAGAAGCGAAAACCGAGAATGTGGAAAGGAAGGGAACAAGGCCTGCCTTAGCCATACCTGCTGCAATACCGAACATATTCTGCTCAGCGATACCTACGTTAAAGTATCTGTCCGGGAAATGCTCACCGAACATACCGATTTTTGTTGATTTACCAAGGTCAGCTGTAAGAGCGACAACGTCGTCATGCTCCTGACCGAGTTCTACGAGTGTTTTGCCGTAGTATTCAGCTGTTGAAAAAGCTGTAGATTCAGTAGCTGTATAAGTAAGTCCACCTGCCATGGCTTATGCACCCTCCTTTTCTGCTCTCTCGCAGCGCTTCTTATAAAATGCTTCGAGACTCTTCTTAGCAAGTTCGTATTTCTCTTCGTTGAGAGCACCGTAGTGCCACTTGTAGTCGCCTTCCATATAGTCAACACCGCAGCCCTTGACAGTGTTTGCAACAATCATAACGGGCTTCTCTGTGTTTTCGTATGCGTAGTCGATAGCGTCGCAGAGCTCCTTGATGTTGTTACCGTCGATTTCGATAACGTGGAAGCCGAATGAACGCCACTTGTCGCAGAAGGGCTCAAGCTTCATAACTTCTTCTGTCGGGCCGTCAATCATACACTGGTTACGGTCAACAAAGGAGATAACGTTTGTGATGTTGTAGTGAGCGATTGTCATTGCAGCTTCCCAGTTGGAGCCTTCGTCACATTCGCCGTCACCAAGAACACAGAAGGTTTTGTAATCCTTGCCCTTGATTCTTGCGGCAAGACCTGTGCCTGCTGCGATTGAAAGGCCGTGGCCGAGTGAGCCTGTTGATGCATCGGCACCGATAACCTTGTTGGAGTCAAGGTGGATACCCATCTTGGAGTTGGAAAGGTTGAAGGTCTTGAGCTGTTCGGGATCGTTGTAGCCGTAGTCGCAAAGAACAGCGGCGTAAGCAACGCCTGCGTGACCCTTACTGAGGATGAAACGGTCTCTGTCTTCCCAGTTGGGGTTTTCCTTGTCAAGGTGCATATACTTGTGGTAGAGAACAGTCATAATATCCATGACGCTCATACCGCCGCCGATGTGAGCACTGCCTGCCCAGTATGTTGTGTCGAGGCAGAGCTTGCGAAGCTCGTGTGCCTTCTTTTCAAGTGCAAGCCACTCTTGTTTGGTTAATGGCATTTCGTTTTCCTCCTGTTTATTTTAATGTTTTATATATTTAGAATATTTCGGGATGCTTTGCTGCAACAACCTTGAATGCTTCATCAGCAACTTCAAGTGTAAGGTTGATATCCTTATCGGAAAGAGCAGCGTTGATGAAGTGGTTGTGGTGGCTGGAGAAGAAGATACCTCTCTTGACGCACTCTGCAACCCACTCCTGATGGAGCATCATTGAGTCATCATTTGCTATACGGAGATAGAAGAGTGAAGGCTCACCGGAAACAACAAGGTTGAAGCCGTTGTTTGCGGCTGCATCCTTAAGGCCGTTTGTGAGCTTGAGACCCTTTTCGCGGAAGAGCTTGGGAGCTTCAATCTGCTTCATCTTATTGATACAAGCGATACCTGCTGCGAAGGGGATAGCACTCATCCAGTAGCTGCCTGTATAGCTGAGGGCACTGACGGAGCTCTTGAGAGACTCTTTACCGCAAAGGCAGGATACGTTCCAGCCGTTTGCAAGTGCCTTACAGAAGCAGATGAGGTCAGCTTCAAAGCCGTAGTAGTGGTCGGAGCCTGCAGTGTCAAGTCTGAAACCGCAACGGACGTCGTCAACGATAAGAACGATGCCCTTGCGTGTACAGAGCTCGCGTACCTTCTGCCAGTAGCCGTCAGCGGGAAGCTGATTGTCGATGTAGTTACCGTGCATATAAGGTGTGGAGATAAATGCAGCGATTTCGCCGTCATTCTCTTCAACAAGCTTTTCGAGTGCCTCGAAATCGTTCCAGTCGACATAGAGGTTGTTTGCGACATCCTCGGGGATAACGCCGGGGTAGTCAACCTTCTGTGTCCAGGGAGAAACGCCGTGATAGAAACCGTTTACAAAGATGATCTTCTTACGGTGTGTAGCTGCACGTGCAGTCATAATTGCGCAGGTAGTAACGTCGTTACCGTTCTTTGCAAAGAATGCCCAGTCAGCACAGTTGACTGTGTCAACCATAAGCTCTGCAAACTCAAGCATAACCTTACCGGGTGATGTCATACAGTTGCCGAGCTTTGCCTGTGCCATAGCAGCTGCGTCAACGTCTTTATCGTTGTAGCCGAGCACGTTGGGACCGTATGCACACATATAGTCGATGTATTTGTTGCCGTCAACATCCCAAAAGTATGTACCCTTTGCCTTCTCACCGAAGAGCGGCCAGTCACATACGGGGATGAAGTTACCCTCTGCCGGGCCGAGGTGACCGTAAACGCCGGAGGGAATTACCTTGGTAGCTCTGTCAAAGAGCTCACGGCTTTTTGTATGTTCGTAAATAGGAAAACTCATTTCGTTACACCTCCGTTTATGCTAAGTACAGAGCTACTCTGTCGAGTATTCTGTTGAGATTGTCGATCATATTGATCATGCCCTTCATCTCGATCTTGCCTTCGCCGATACATGCAACAGCGTTGACCTTGCCGTCGAACAGGTCACGTGCGAGATCGATATCTGCAAACTCCATGAATGCACGGGGCTTCTCGCAGCGCTGCTTGATTGTGACAAGTCTGTGATCCTTGACACGGATTGTAGCAGCAACGTCATCTCTGATTCCGAAGGAAATTTCACCGTCGGGGATGAGGTGTGCGGAGAACTTGCCGATTTCATCGTTGTTTGCAATCTGAGAAAGAGCAACAGAAATTGTGTAGAACATCAGTCTTGTGCTTGTCTCGAAAAATTCTCTGTCTTCAAGATCTTCGGGAGTAGGACGCATAAGAGCTGAAAGGCGGTCAGTCAGTGCGGTGAAACCTTTGAGAAGGAAACCGATGTGCTGGAAGCCCTTTGTGGGGATAGGTGTTACTGTGCCGTCGATAAGGCCGTTGAACTTCTCACATGAGCTGAAGGGAAGCTTAACGTCGCACTTGGAGCAGCCCTGCTCCATACGGCATCTTCCGTTTTTGAAGTAGAGAGTAGCCTTGGGGCCGCCCGCTACGTCGAAACCGATTGAAATCGGCTTCTGGTTGGAAATGATTGCGGAAGCGACAGGGTCGATCTCGCAAAGATTTTCAAGTGTGCCGAGAACAGCATACATATTGATATACGCCATTGTCTTTGAATCTGTCAAAGCACTTTCCTCCTTAACAGGCATCCGTGCATAAGATGCCTATAATTATAATCACCTTATTTTAACAAAGAATTATAATACTTGTCAATAAAATTATACTGTTTTAACAAATTGTTTATAGGTAAAAAGTTGCGATTGGTCATTTTGCCGAAAAGGCGATTGTATTTATGTTCAACTTGCAATATAAGAAGGAATACTGTTATATTGCAATCACTTCTCACTAATTGATAATTGACAAAATAACACAAAATTAGATATAATAAAATTTAGTGCGGTATTTGAATCATCGCTGAGAGTGGTGACAAAAAGCAATATACGACAGCAAACATAAGGAGAATTTTATTATGAAAAAAATTGCCAGCTTTACAATAGACCATACAATTCTGCCCTGCGGAATGTATACATCCCGTGTTGACGGTGATATTGTAACTTATGACATCCGTTGCCGTAAGCCCAACGTCGAAGAGGTTATGGACAACGCTTCAATCCATACTGTTGAGCATCTTTTTGCAACATTTGTACGTAATTCACCGCTGAGTGACGGTGTTATTTACTTTGGTCCTATGGGTTGCCGTACGGGATTCTATTTCCTTGTAAGGGGTACTGACGTCAGCCCTGAGCAGGCTATTGAGCTTACAAAGCAGGCTTTTGATTTCATTGCCGCTTATGATGATGAAATACCCGGTGTCAGTGCCAAGGAGTGCGGTAATTACCGTGACCACAGCCTTGAAGGTGCAAAAGCAGAGGCTGCAAGAATGGTTGAAGTTATGAAGAGTGTTACGGTTGAGACACTCGTATATCCCGAATAATATTTGAAAAAAGCTTTATAATTCTTAATCGGAATTATAAACGATGACAGTCGTGCTATAATAGTTACAAAGTTGTAACTATTTGACTCAAATTGTTACAACTTTGTCATTTTTAAAGCAAGGAGGTTTGACTGTGGCTGAAGATAAGAAGACAAAAAACGGCAACTCTTCGCAGGAGCCTGAATATATTTCTGTGTCCGATATTGAATCTGAAAGAAAAAGCGACGGTCAGACTCTCAGTGAATACGGAATTTTCGGCTTCCTTGCTGACCTTCCGATTTTCGGAATAGAAAAGCCTGTATATACGATTGAGGAAAAGTCTGAGGCAGAAGAAACTGCAGACGAGCCCGAATATACCGAAGTTACAGAGCGTAAGCAGATTGAGCTTCCCGAGCGAAGCGGCGGTACGCTTTACGATTGGATATATATGTTCGGTCTGCTTATAATCAGACGTGTGCGTTTTGTCAGACACAGGATTAAGGCAATCCTCAGCAAACCGGCTCATACGGTAGCTGTTTTTGCCGGCATATTTGCAGTTCTTTTTGATACGTTGCTTCTTCGTTCGCTTCACAATGCCGCAGAGGATTTCCGCAAGCTTAAGGCGGAATTCAGCAAGGCAACAAAAGATGTGAAAGGTGATTTCAGGGGTACGCCGATACAAAAGCTCAGGCAGTTTCCGGGCTTTGTTAAAAAAGCGTATAAGCGTCATCCTCACTTTTTCAGAACAGTTGTCAACATTGCTGTGCCCGTAATTGCGTTGGTAATGCTTATCGGCACCGTAACCTCGTGGACAAGCTCTACTTATGCACTCGAGGTAATGGTTGAAAATAACGGCGAAATGTGTTCACTGGGCTATATCAGTGACGAGTCGGTGTTTATCGAGGCACGTACCATTGTCAAGGACAGAATAGATTCAGGTGCCAGTGACGATGAACAGACTCTTATCGCAAACCCGACCTACAAAATCACCCGTGTAAAACTCAATGAGCTCAGCGATGCAGATGCTATCAGCGACAAGCTTATCGAAACATCCGATTCAAAGCTTACAAGTGCCTGCGGTGTTTATATCGACGGTGAGTTTGTCTGTGCGGTCAAGAATGAAACCGACGCACGAAGCGTGTTCAATAATCTACTGCGTGAAGCAGAAGAGAAATATAAGATTGACTCAAACGATGAAAACTCATTTGCCGATTTTGTAGAGGACGTTGAATTTGTTCAGGGTCTTTATTCCGACGATGAGGACAAGATGTGGGAGGCTTCAAAGCTTCTTGACGTGCTTACAAACGAGAAGAAGAGCGAGGCTGTTTATTATACAGTTCAGAGCGGTGATACTCCTTCGGGTGTTGCGAAGAAGTTTGACGTCACTACATCCGAGCTCAGAGCACTTAATCCGGGTGTCAATTTCAGCGTGTTCAAGATTGGTACAAAGCTTACGATTTCATCGGAAGTCAGCTTTGTACGTGTTGAAATAATCAAGGTTGTGGAGAAAAACGAATCCACACCCTATGAGACCGAAAAGGTCGAATCCTCAAAGCTTTTCCGCGGTGACAAACGAGTAATACGTAAGGGTGTCAAGGGTACGGATAAGGTAACTTATCTTGTAACCTATGTTGACGGTGTACAGACTCAGGCTAAGGAAATTGGCCGTGTGACTCTTATTGAGCCTATCAATGAGAAGGTACAGGTAGGCACAAAGCGTCCGACAGCATACGGCGGCGGAGGTAACTACGAGGTAGTTTCAAAGGGCAAGTTTGTATGGCCTGTTTCGGGTCTTTATACTGTTACATCTTACTACGGCAGCCGCAGAAGCGGTTTCCATACCGGTATTGATATTGCGGGCGGTAATGCTTCGGGTAAGCTTGTACTTGCTGCAGACAGCGGTACGGTTGAGCTTGTAAAATTCAGTAACAGAAGCTACGGCAACCAGGTTGTTATCAACCACGGTAACGGTGTGAAAACGCGTTATGCTCATATGCTCGACGGCTCGATTTCTGTTTCAGTCGGTCAGAAGGTATCGCGCGGTCAGCCTATAGGCCGTGTCGGTAACACGGGTAACAGTACAGGTCCTCACCTTCATTTTGAGGTTATTGTCAACGGCAATACGGTTAACCCGTATCCGTATATAAAATAAAATTAACGGAGCTGAAAGCATAGGTTTTCAGCTCCGTTTTTGGTTGAAAAAGGTGAATGAAAGCAGATATAATTTTTTGTACTGCTACGCATGGTACGGCTTGTCGGATAAATTTACTTTAGCTGAATCCAACAGGCTAAAAATGCTCTTTCTAATACATATTTTTACAAACAAAAAACAGACACTCAAAGGCGTTGTACCCGTAAGGATACAACGCCAGTTTTATTCGCCAAAGGCGAGTTATATTGCTACGCAGTGATATTTGGACTAAATTCCAAGTGATATTGCTTTCGGCAGTTTATGAGCGAATAAAATAACACTGAAACCGTAAGGTTTCAATAACACTATTGCCGCAAGGCAATAATATCACTCCGACAAGGTCGGAATATCACTAAAATAACAATCGTGTTGTTAAATTAAAATCGTTGTGATATAATTAAATAAAACAATTAGATAATCGGTTGAGAGTAAGGGGAATAAAATGAAATTTAACGATTATTGGAATTTGCCCAAAAATGTAAAGAACTATTTCTCGCCAAAGCAAGAAAAATATTTGAAGGAAAAATACGGTAAATTATATACACTACACACAATACTTTCAATTGTCATAGTATTGATACCTTTTATTATTTATTTATGTATTGCTCCCAGTAATGCTTTTAACCCGACTACACAAAGTGGCAATATATTGGGTGCAATCGGCGGTGTTTTAGGGCTAATTGGTTCGGTTTCAATAGGCGTTGGTATTGTGAATTGTTTTATGGCTTTAATAAAACAATACTTAGGACATTGGGTAACGCTCATTGCCATAATCGGCGGTGTTATATTGGATATTCTGGGAATATTTGTATTTACACTTGTAAAATAATTTACGCTTTTGCATACTGTACCACAGGATGCTATGCAGTGTGAGCAAGGTTAAGGGTTTTAGGTTCTTCTAACAAGTGACATTAAATGTCCTGCTTGTTACGGTATAAGATAAAATTAAAAGCTGTGTAGAAATTTTTCTACACAGCTTTTTTACTGTCCTTTAGAGTATGACTCTAATGAGTATCTGTTTTTTGTTATGAAAGATAAAACCGGATTTGCTGAAACAATTGTTTCAGCATCGGTAATTGTTTCAGCTAAGACTACTGTTGTTGAGGTATACAAGGCCTGCTGCTTTAAGAGCAACGTTAGCTTCTGCCTTGGATATCAGGACCTCTTTAACCTTGCCGAAAAAGGTGAAAGAAACCTTAACAAAGCCTGCATCAACAGCAACGTCAAGAGCAACTTCGTCGGGGATTTCTGCACCGTCAAGACCTGCGGCAACTGCAAGTGACTTTGCAACAAGAACATTTGTTACGTATGCATCTGCATCGTACTCGTCAACAATTACGTTGTTATCGTGGCAAGCCTGAACAGCTGCGAAATATTCGTCGTCAGCAGCGATGTCGTAATTGTCGTTATCCTCAAGGTTATATGCAAGGTCGAACTCCTTAGCGACAAGTGCGTACCACTCTGCCTGAGTGTATACGTATGCAGGCTGTGCAGCCGGTATCTTTGTGTTAAGATATACGAGGCCTGCTGCTTTAAGAGCTGCGTTAGACTCAGCCTTGGGCATTACAACTTCTTCAACCTTACCGTTAAGATTTAAAGAAGCATTAACAAAACCTGCGTTAACAGCAACGTTAACAGCAACCTCGTCAGAAAGTCCGGGGAGGTTGAGACCTACGGCAACGATAAGTGATTTTGCAACAAGAACGTTGGTTATATGCGCATCTGCAACATACTCACCATCAATTACGTTGTTATCGTGGCAAGCCTGAATAACAGCGTAATATTCGTCGTCAGCAGCGATGTCGTAATTGTCATCGTCCTCAAGATTGTATGTAAGGTCGAACTCTTTAGCAACAAGTGCGTACCATTCTGACTGTGTATATGCCTGTATCTTGTTGGCGTATACAATGCTTGCTGCTTCAAGGGCTGCGTCAGCCTCTGCCTTTGTGATTACAACCTCTTTAACCTTGCCGAAAAGGTTGAAAGAAACCTTAACAAAGCCTGCGTCAACAGCGACGTCAAGAGCAACTTCGTCGGGAAGCTCTGCACCATCGAGATCTGAAGCAACTGCAAGTGACTTTGCAACAAGAATGTTGGTGATATATGCATCTGCATCGTATTCGCCAACAATTACGTTGTTATCGTGGCAAGCCTGAACAGCTGCGAAATATTCGTTGTCAGCAGCGATGTCGTAGTTGTCATTGTCCTCAAGGCTGTATGTGAGATCGAACTCCTCGGCAATAAGAGCATACCACTCTGCCTGTGTGTATGCGTCAACAGACTGAGCAGGCGGTGCAACGCCGAATAATGATAAAACAAATGACATGATGAGTGAGAAAAATTTCATTTTGGAATACTCCTTTCTTGATTTGCTTTTTAAAAAGGTTAGCGAGCGGGCTCGTTACCTTTTGATTCAGCACCCATATTATAACAAATAACACAAATGCAAATCAATGAATCTTCGTAACAGGAAGGTGAAATTGTGAACTGTTTGTAAAAATAACATAACATCAGGTAGGATAATGCATATAGAAAGTGCGTATTCGCAAAAAAATAAGAACCACACAGATGTGTGATTCTTGAAGTAAAATCCAAAGCACTTCTTCGCTGTTCACTATTACCTATTACTTCCAAAAATCCGTGTAAAATAAATAGTGAAGAGTGAAAAAGTAAAAATCCCCGTTCTTGCGAACGAGGATTTTTGGTGGGCAGGGGTGGTGGTTGATAGTATAGTTTTTGCACTGCCACGCTTGGTACGGCTTGTTTGTCAAGTTTACTTTAGCTGAATCCCACGCCCTGAAAACAGTCCACAGGACTGTTTTCTTAACGGGCTTTCGAATCCACCCCATTTTTTACAAAAAAATAAAACAGACACTCAAAGGGAGGCGCTTCATAAGGAAGTTGCCTCCCTTCGGCTTTTGTAGACAGTCGGAATGATTGAATTGTAAGGATTATCAATCTATTACGGAGGTTTACAAAATGTCTGGTTTTATTGAAGACTTTTATTATGGCAACATTGAACCGCAGGAATGCTGTTCGGAGTTAAAAAATGAATTAAAGAAGAATTTAAGAATTCTCACCGAAAAGGAAGAAGAACTCAATTCAAAGTTAATCGGCGAAGAAAAAGATTTATTCGTAACCTATACAAGTACATACAATGATTTTCTGACAGTCAGCATAGCCGATAGCTTTATTTCAGGCTTTCGGCTTGGGGCAAAGTTTACACTCGACACATTTGTTACTGATTGAAAGGAAGGTTGGTTATGAATAAATCATCATTTGAACTCAACGGTGGCACATACAGAACAGTAGGAGATTACAGAATACCCAACATCACGTTACCTGCCAAAGCAAACAAACCGCTCGGCGTATGGGGACTGAAACGCAAAGATTATCTAATGAAACATAAACGAGTTCAATTTAATATAATGCTTATGAACGGCACATTGTGGGCTTATCTTGCAGAGATTGATGAACAGGCATCTGATATGTTTTCTCGGCTGGTAGAAAAGATGAAGGTCAATGAGGGCATAACGGAACAACTGAAAGCAGACAACCAAATGGAATGGGTTGCCCGTATGAACAATATAGAAGCGAGGGCAAGGGAGATTGTTAATCACGAATTGTTTTTTACAGAATAATTATTTCTAAAAACATAATTCAGGTGCAACGGAATTCGATTCCTGCTGCACCTGATTTTCTTTTTTTGCTTCTTTTTTTCTGTGGGGTGTCAGGGGTGAAAACCCCTTAATTGCGGATTTGTACACACAAATCCATTGCTCGCTAAGACAAATGCCATGAAATGAAGACAAAAGCACCAAGCATTTTTTTGCTTGGCGCTTTTGTTTTAAGAGAGGTAGATATATATATATGATTCGTTATTTTAAAATTGAAACAGCATCGGAGATCGTTTTTTCCATTGCTTCTCTGCCGTATTTGTCAACTTCGGCTTTATTCTTTTCGCCGTGGGTAAGGCATCCTGCACCGCCGATACATCCGCCGACACAAGCCATACCTTCGATGAAGTTTGCATCAAGAACATTCTTGCTCTTTTTGAGAAGTGCAAGCTTGCAGGCTTCAATACCGTCGCAGACTGCAGGCTTGAGGTCGAATTCAATATTCTGCTCTTTCATTGCCTGAGAAACAGCATCCGAAAGTCCGCCGCTTCTCGCAAAAATTCTTCCGAAATACGATGCGTTATCAAGCACATCTTCATCAAGAGTTGTGAT
>JAZSEX010000044.1:0-5249 GCA_045531935.1 Acutalibacteraceae bacterium
CCGACCCTTCAAAGGCAAAGGCAGAACTCGGCTGGGAGGCAAAATACGGCATCGAAGAGATGTGCGCAGACAGCTGGAACTGGCAGAAAAACAATCCTCAGGGTCTTTGATAACTGACTAAAAACGTTTAAAAGAGATGTGTTTATAATACACATCTCTTTTTTATATTTATTTTATTGCAATTTATATATTTAAATGTTATAGTATAATTTGGATTAATATTTAATCTTTAAAGAGGAGGATAAAACTATGGATCTCGGCGATCTTGCAACCAAATTACTTAAAAAAGTTGCTGCCGGCAAAGGCAAAAAATTTGCAAAGAAGGGTAATGCGCCCGTAATCGAAAAGGCACAGCCCATCAGAATGAAAAACAAAACCGATAATTTCTATAACGCAGGCTTTGCCTGTGCAGAGATTATGCCCAAGGATGTAACCGCAAAGAAATACTACATCGCAGGTTACAGAATGGATCATCCCGTTACAGGTGTGCACGATCCTCTTACAGTGCGTGCAATGTGGCTCGATTGTAAGGACGGCGGCGGTATTGTGCTTGTAAGTGCAGATATTATCGGTCTCACAGGTCATGATGTCAAGACGGTACGTGATTCACTCAGCGATTTCACAAAACAGACCGGCTGTAAGCTTATCAATATCAGCTGTTCACACTCCCACGCAAGTATCGATACAGTAGGCTATTGGGGCAGACTTATGCCTCCCCAGAGCGGTATGGATAAGGAATATATGCAGCTTGTTTTCGATAAAATCAAGCAGGTTTGTATCGAGGCTTACGAAAACCGTAAGGAAGGTAAGCTCTATATCGGCTCAGTCCGTGTACCCAATGTAATCAGTGAGGGAAGAGCTGCAAGCGACGACAAGCTTTCCAGATTCCGCTTTGTTCCCAATGACGGCAGTGCGGAAACATGGTTCATCAACTGCGGTGCTCACCCCAATACAATGGGCGGCGACTGTACTGAGGTCAGTGCAGACTACCCCTACTATCTGCGTGAGGCAATCAATAAGGTAAAGCCCGTAAATGTTCTTTTCAGTGTCGGTGCAATTGCAGCAGTCAACATCGAGGATGTTGCAGAGGATAGAGAAGAGCGTACAAAGCTTGGCGGCGAAATGCTCGCAGAGGCTGCACTCGGAATTGACAATGATGAGGAGCTTGATGCAGAGATTACTCTCGTACACCAGCCCTATTATGCTCCGATTGAAAACTATGTACTTGCATTTATGTTCATCCTTAAGCTCTGCAATTCCAGAGCATATCACTGTGCCGAAAGCTCACTCGGCCTCGGCCTTCTCACCGAGATGAACTACATAAAGCTCGGTAAGCAGAAGATACTTACCCTTGGCGGTGAAGCTTTTGCCGAGAATATATACGGCGGCTACTTCGATGCAGAGCATTCAGGTACGGGCATCGGCCCCGAAGTTAATGCAACACCTCTTGCAGAGATTGCAAACGACCCCGACCTTATCATATTCGGTGTCACAAACGATATGACAGGTTATATGGTGCCCTCCAACAATGCGGTGCTTCACCCGACTCAGGCTTATCTCTCAAGCTACCGAGATAATCTTGACCGCAACCACTATCACGAAACAAACGGTCTCAGTGTCGAAATCACTCACATTATTGCACGTGAGTTCAAAGACATTATCGACCGCACAGAAAAGTAAAAGGGGAGCACGGTTATTATGAAAAAGAGGATTCTTAAAATTATTTCTGCAGTGCTTACCGTTGCACTGCTTATCTGTGCAGTACCTACAAGCGTATTTGCACAGAATACCGACTTCGGCGAAATTCAGATCGGTGTTATGACCGACCTTCACTACTACGCTCAGGCAAACATCGACGATAAGGACAAGGCTACAGAGGTCTGTGAAAAGACAATCTGCACGTCTCACCTTGCCGATGCAATTCTTATGACTGCACTTGATTTCTACAAGGTGCAGGCAGAGCAGGGTAAGCTTGATTACCTTCTTCTTCCCGGTGACCTTACCAAGGACGGTGACTATGTAAGCCATACAACGCTTGCTGGCATCCTTGAAAACTGGGAGAAAGAAACAGGTGTCCCCGTACTTGTTACCAACGGTAACCACGATATCAACAACCACAATGCACAGACTTTTGAAAACGGCAAGTTTGTCAAGGGTGCACGCTATACAACTCCCGAAGAGTTCCGCGAGATTTATGCAGACCTCGGTTATGACCTTGCTGTTGAGGAGTTTACTCCTCCTGCAGGTGAAAAGGCAGGCAGCCTCTCCTATGTTGCAGAGCTTGAAAACGGCTACCGTCTTGTTGTAATTGACGGCGGTGTCTACTCTGCCGATATTACAGAGAGCGGTCTTGATGAAAAGGAAACACGCGGTAAGTTTTCCGATGCTGTTTTTGAGTGGGCACTTGAGCAGGTTGAGGAAAGCTCAGACAAAGGCTACAGTGTTATCGGTATGACTCACTGGAATCTGGTTTCTCATTTCCATGAGAAAGAGCTTGTAACACTTACAGACTTCCTTATCGAAGACTGTGAATATGTAAGCGAGTGCCTTGCAGATGCAGGTATGCAGTACGTGTTTACAGGTCATATGCATATCCACGATATCGCACAGCATATATCCGACAACGGCAATATTCTTTATGACGTTGCAACAGCTTCCGTTATCAATTATCCCAACCTTATCAGAACAGTATCTTTTGACAATACTCAGAGTGACGTTCTCACCGCAGATATCGAAAGCCACGATTTCGATGAACTCAAGCCCCTTGAATACAACGGCAAAACTTATGAGCAGCCGTTCAGAGATTACTGCTTCGGTATCAACTTTGTAGGTGACTCTGCAAAGGGTATGCTTATGGATCTTGCAGGCTACTATGTCGAGATTTACGGTGAAGAAATCAAGGCTGCAGGCGGTTTTTACAATTTCCTTTGCGAGATGCTTGATCTCAAAGCTCTTTTTGATGACCTCCTCGGCGGCGGTATCGGCTTTGCAGGTATAACACTTATCGGCTCAGATAACATTATGGGTCTTATCAAGGATCTCTGCGATCAGCTTGATGCAGCATATCTTGAAGATACAGACGTGCTTATGGATCTTGTAAGCAATCTGCTTGATAACCTTCTCAATATTCAGTTCTCCGAAATTCCCTGTACTAAGTTTATCGACAAGTACGGCTTTGGTGATGCCACAAAGGGCGGCACGTTCGGCGACTTTGTTTCAAGCGTTATCGCATATATGTACGGCAACGAAGGCTCTTTTGAAGACGACCCGTTTATGACCGATATGATGGCTCAGCTTGAAACAGGTGAGGTTTCCGGCAAGCTTCTTGACGGTATTATTGAGTACGTTCTCAACGATTTCCTTCTCGGTGAGCTTCTTTCAACCCTTGAGCTTCATATTACTTCTGCTTTCCCGTTTGGCTCATTCGGCTTCGGCATCGCAAGATTCCTTGACGTTGTTCTCCGTCTTGTGCTTCTTAACGATATGTCATTTACAAATGTAATTGATACAGTATTTGCTATTCTCGGCACATTCGGTGTTCTTGAGCAGTCTACTCTCAACGGTCTGCTTGAGCATCTTATGGAGGAATACATCACAACCAGCCAGATGGAAACTATCGACTGGGAGATTGCTTCATTTGTTGAGGGCTTCTGCTTTGATGAGGAGCCGGGCGACTACAATCTCACGCTTACTGCAAATACCAACGGCGGCTATGAGGTCGAGGCAACTGCCGACAATCTCCGCCTTCCCTCAACCGTAGCTGTTACTTTCGGTGAGGATGCATCAACTTCAAGAAACATCAGCTGGTACACAAAGAAGAGTGTGGAGGGTACAGATATCGAGATTTCACTCGATAAAAACGACCTTACTGCAACACCCGACGGTGTTAAGGTAACTGCAAAGACAGAGCTTGTGAGACGTCAGATGCCCGGTATCGATATCGGTATCGCAGGTCTTCTCACATACGAGTTTGACGTAAACAGACACTTTGTTACAATCGAAGGTCTCCAGCCCGGTACAACTTACTACTACCGTATAGGTGATGCAGCAAAGGGCTATTGGAGCGATGTTGCAACAATCAAAACAGCAGACAATTCCGACTCTTTCACTTTCTTCCACGTAAGTGACAGCCAGGGCGGTGCAGAGAGACATTACGATAAGTGGTCAAACCTTGTTGATACAGCTTTCGCAATGTATCCCGATGCTTCATTCCTTATGCACACCGGTGACCACGTTGACAGTGGCGATAACTTCAAGCAGTGGAAATGGCTGTTCAATTCAGCTTCCGACAATCTTATGAGCAGCGTGCTTATGCCTACAGCAGGTAACCACGAGGATTTCGGTGAGCATTCAATTATGGATAACTTCATCCTCTCCAATGTACCCGAGCAGGATACAACTACAGGTGTCTACTATTCATTCGATTACAACAACGCACACTTTATCGTACTCAACACAAATGATGTTCCCGATGATAAGCTTTCCGACGAGCAGATTGAGTGGATGAAGGCTGATGCACAGGCAAGCGATGCTGAGTGGAAGTTCGTTATGCTCCATAAGGCTCCTTACTCAAACGGTTCACATTATGACGATGATGACGTAATCGGTATCCGTGAACAGCTCGCAACACTTATGCCCGAGCTTGATATTGATATCGTGCTTCAGGGTCACGACCACGTATACCTCAGAACAGACGCTATGAACAATAACGAGGTTGTTGAGGTTTACGAAATGGGCGTTGACAACAACGGCAAGACATACACCGCAAAGGTCAACCCCGACGGTACGATCTATGCAATCAACGGTTGCTCAGGTGTTAAGTACTACCAGACAAAGGACGCTGCCGATACTGACGAGCTCTTCCCGAGAGCAGAGGCTATTGTCGATGCAACCTATCCCGTTTTTGCGGCAATCCGTATCGAGGGCAACTCACTCTATTTTGATTCCTACGGTATAATCGAAGGTGAAGCAGAGTGCATCGATTCATTTGCAATCGTCAAAGATGCTTCAATCGACACACCTAAGTACGAGTCCGGAAATTCTTTTGGCAACTGGTTTAAAAACTTGTTCGCAGCATAAAATTTCAAGAGGGTTGCAGGTGAAATTTCACTTGCAGCCCTCTTTTTATAAAATACGATAAAAATAAAAAAAGCCGCCCTGCGGCGACGTCGTAAAAATTTATCCGTAAAATCGAAATGACCCTTGACTGATGTTTCTTTACACATTCAGCCAAGGGTTATTTCATTGAA
>JAZSEX010000074.1:0-39630 GCA_045531935.1 Acutalibacteraceae bacterium
CACATCGGGATATGAGAGAGTTGAAACACTGAAAAAACTTGAAGGATATATCGATATATATCTGCCCGATTTCAAATATTCATCATCCGAGGCGGCAAAAAAATATTCCGCCGCACCCGATTATCCCGAGGTTGCTCTTGCGGCAATCAAAGAGATGATAAGGCAGGTAGGTACACCCGTACACGGTGATGACGGTATGCTGAAAAAAGGTGTTATGATAAGACATCTTATTCTGCCTGACAACACCGAAAACTCGCTCGGTGTACTCGATATGATTGCGGACGAATTGCCGCAGGATATATACGTCAGCCTTATGGCACAGTATTTTCCTACGGGCAACGAAACCCACAAAGAGCTCAGCAGAAAAATAACAAAAGAAGAATACGACACCGTCAGCAGCTATATGATGCTGCTCGGTCTTGAAAACGGATATATGCAAGAGCACGAATCTGCCGACAGCAGCTACGTGCCCGACTGGAATATGTTATAAAAGGAATGATTAAATATGAAACTCAATCTTACACCTGAAGAATACTCAGCGAAAGCAAAAAATCTGTTTGAGCAGGGCTACAACTGCGCTCAGGCAGTTTTACTTGCATTTGAAGACATAACTAACCTTGATACAAAAACAGCCGCAGCACTCTCCTCCTCATTTGGCGGAGGTATGGGAAGACTGCGTGAGGTCTGCGGTGCAGTAAGCGGTATGTTTATGGTATCAGGTATCGTACGCGGCTACAGCAGCCCTGAGGCTACAAACGAAAAAGCAGAGCACTACGCATTTATCCAGAATCTTGCCGCAGAATATAAAAAAGACAACGGCAGTATAATCTGCCGCGAACTTCTCGGCTTACCCGGTGCGGAGTCTCCTGTGCCCGAAGAGCGTACGGCAGACTACTATCGCCGCCGTCCTTGCGGTGAATACGTCGCACACGCAGCATTGCTTCTTGCCCAAACTCTCAAAAACAACGAAAGTTAAGCAGAAAGGAACAGCAAATGACTAAGAATCATTTCAAGAAACTGCCTATGCTTCTCAGCGGTGCTCTCATATGCACTGTGCTGATGCTGGCTGTATATATACTCAAAGGCGTATGGCCTTTCGGTGCAGGTAACGTCACCTATGACGATATGGCACAGGGCACGTTGCCGATATACTACCACCTTTACGACTGGCTTCACAGTGACAAAGCAATGGCTTTTGACTGGTATACGGGTCTTGGTACAAATATCGTAAACTCAGGTACGTTTATGCCGCTCGACCTTGTGCTGTGTCTTTTCAGCCGTGACAAGCTTCTTTACGGTATAGGCATACTGATAATTGTAAAGGTTGCAGCAAGTGCCGTCACCGCAAAATATGTATTCGACAAGCTTTTCGGTAACGTAAATCAGATATGGCGTGTACTCTTCAGCGTAATGTATGCTATGAGTGCATACTCAATGTTCTACTACACAAACTCATTCTGGCTTGATTTTGTTGTAATTTTTCCTCTTGTATTATACGGACTCAAACGACTGCTTGCCGATAACAAGCCGCTTGCATTTATACTTTTTTACGCATACACACTCTACCTTTCGGTCTATATAGGCTTTATGGTTACGCTTGGCGTGTTTTTTCTCAGCGGACTTTATATTCTTCTGCTGTGCGAAAAAGAAAACCGTGGCAAGCGTACCTGCCTGCTGGGAATTTCAACAGTTACCGGTGCCCTGCTTTCTGCCTGGCACAGCGTACCTATGGCAATACAGACACTTTCCTCAAAAAGACTTGTCACCAGTTTTGAAGATTCAAAATCAAGTAGTCCCTTACTTCAGATTTTAAAAGTAGATACCCATATTTCAACCCTTCCTTCAAAGCTTATGCTTACAATAGGTTTGCAATTAGCTTTTATTTTAGCTATAGCGTTGATTGTAAAATCAGCCAAAGACAAGCAGTATAAGAAAGCTCTGCTAGCTTTCGGTACGTGTTTTATATTCTTTGCTCCAGTACTATTTGAAAACGTAAACCTTTTTTGGCACGCAGGCAGTTATATCGGTTTCACAATGCGATTTTTCTTCTGCCCTGTTTTTATAATACTGCTTCTTGCACTGCAGTATCTGGAAATATACGGCGAAAACATATATAAAATCAAAAGCAAATCCGCAAAAATTCTTGCAACCGTGCTTATGTGCTTGCTTACTGTAGTTTTTTTAGCAGGCATATTGTTCTTTGCATTGAAAGCTCTGGGTAAACTCGGTAATGAAAGCACTTTCAGCTATATAAAATTCATCGGTTTCTCTGTTCTTTTTGCAAGCGGAATTCCGCTTTTTTCAATTTTACTTTGCCAAAAGAAAAAAATCACAAGATTTTTCTGCTTCGCTTTATGCACAGTGCAAAGCCTTGGAGTATGTTATGCAGGAATTGCAAACACGTACCAAAAGGAGGAAAAGAAAGATCTTTATAACAGTCATTCTTTTATTGAATACTGCCAAGAGGTTTCTCAACTTGACCTTGACTGCGGTGAGCTTGGCAGAATCAAAAACCCTGACACTTCACTCAATACAAATTATCCCTTTATACTTCAGACCCCTGCACTTTCAAACTGGACTCACAACATACCCCACTATATGCAGCTTTCCGCAACAAACCTCGGCTACAGCACACAGTATACCCGTATACTTGACTCAGGCGGCACAGCCTTCACAGACGGCTTGCTCGGCATTAAAAAGCTTATTGTCAGAAATCATATAAACGTAAGCAACCAGTACAAGAAGCTCGACAACACGGAAAACTTTGTGCTTTACGAAAACAGCTGCGCTCTTGAAACCGGCTTGCTCGGTGACAAGTCACTTCTTGACGATATAACATCAGCTAAAGCCTACGAAAGATTTGAAATACAAAACAAACTGTACAGTTCTTTCTCAGGCTCTGACAAAAAACTTTTCAGCATTTGTTCAAATAAGGGCGAAATAGCAGACAGACTTAACCTTACGCTCAATAAAAAAGATGAACTTGTTTTCTCATATACGGCAGGTCAGAACGAGGTGCTTTATCTCAACATTACCGATTACGCAAACAAGTCATTCAAAATCACCGTAAACGGCGAACGTGTAATCGCTCCTTACTATAAGCAGACAAATTATGGCTACTACCCCTCTCAGGCTGTAAACGGTATCCTTGAGCTTGGCAGTTTCAATAACGGTGAAACCGTAGAAATTGCAGTAAGATGCATTAACGATGAAGTTATCACAACCGAAACCGTACAGCTTGCATATATGTCACTTGACAAAATGGCTCAGCTCAATTCGATGTATAAGGACACTGTATCCGATATCAGTGTAGACAAAACAAGTCTTACAGTAAAATTCAACAACACGTACGGTGACGGTAAATATATGTTCATCCCCGTCACATACGACAGCGGATGGAAATGCACGTTAAACGGTGAAAAAACTCAGGTGCTCAACGCACTCGGCTCATATATAGCCATTGAATTACCCGAGGGCAGCGGCACGTTCACACTCACCCATACTTCACCCGGTCTTGAAATCGGATTAATAATGAGTGCTGTCGGCATTGTTATGGCAGGTGTGATGTTACTGCTTAAAAAGCGAGATTACGACTTGCCGAAAACCATAACAGTAACCGTACTGTGGCTGTTTATACTGTTGTTTGCCGCATCGTTGATCTTTATTTATGCTGTATCAATCGTATTTTTTGTGTTTTATATAATCGGTATCCTAAAAAACTGACTCCTTCAGAGGTGAAATAAATGGGTAAAATAATTGCAATAGTAAACCAGAAAGGCGGCGTAGGCAAAACAACTACCGCCGTCAACCTTACAGCTGCTGTCGGTGCACAGGGCAAAAAAGTACTGCTTGTAGACATAGACCCCCAAGGCAACGCAACAAGCGGTCTCGGTATCAACAAGCGTGATGTAAAACTCTCATCATACGACAATATCATCAACTCAGCCCCTGCTTCACAGACCATAATCCATTCTCCTTTCAAGAACGTTGACGTTATTCCGTCTACAATGGATCTTGCAGGTGCCGAACTTGAGCTTGTCGACGTTGAAAGACGAGAGGCAAAGCTCCGTTCCTGCCTTGCACTTGTTAAATCGCAGTATGATTTCATTTTCCTTGATTGTCCGCCCTCACTCGGTCTTATAACTCTCAACGGACTTTGTGCGGCAGATACACTGCTTGTACCTATCCAGTGCGAATACTATGCACTTGAGGGCCTTTCACAGCTCATTTCAACCGTACGCAATATCAAACGCCTTTACAATCCGCTTATCGATATCGAAGGCGTACTTCTGACAATGTACGACGGCAGACTCAATCTCACACAACAGGTTGTTGAAGAAGTCAAAAAATTCTTCCCGAAAAAGGTATTCAATACCGTTATCCCCCGTACTGTCAGACTTTCCGAGGCACCAAGCTTCGGCCAACCCGTTATGTACTATGACCGAAATTCCAAAGGCACTTTTGCCTACGATGAACTCGCAACCGAACTTATAAACAAAACTACTACATAAGGAGGACATATATAATGGCAGCAAAAAAAGGCGGACTCGGACGCGGTCTTGACGCGCTCCTTGTAGATAATTCAATCGAAAACACCTCATCATCCTCCGCAGTAAAGCTCAAGCTCAACGACATTGAGCCGAATAAAAATCAGCCCCGTAAAACCTTTGATGACGAAGCTCTTTCGGAGCTTGCTGCAAGCATTGAAAAGCACGGTGTTATCCAGCCGCTTCTCGTCAGACCTCTTCCCGGCGGCACATATCAGCTTGTTGCAGGTGAAAGACGCTGGCGTGCTTCAAGAATGGCAGGCCTCACAGAAGTGCCCGTTGTAATAAAAGAGCTCAGCGATGCCGATGCAAGTGCACTCGCACTTATCGAAAACCTCCAGCGTGAGGACCTCGACCCTATCGAAGAGGCAGAGGGCTACAAATACCTTATGGACACTTACGGTGTGACTCAGGAGGAAGCCGCTCAAAGAGTAGGCAAATCCCGTTCAGCCGTTGCAAACCTTATGCGTCTGCTTGCCCTTCCGAAAGACGTGCTTGAGCTTGTCAGAAGCAAAGCTCTCTCCGCAGGTCACGCAAGAACTCTTCTTCCGCTTGAAGATGCGGCACTTATCTCACAGTTTGCAAAAGAGGTAATTGAAAAAGGTCTCTCCGTAAGAGAGACAGAGAAATGGGTTAAAGATTTCCTCAAGCCTACCAAACCTGCCAAACCGAAACCCGAAAAAGATAAGTATTTCACAGAAGTTGAACTTTCACTCTGCGAAACGCTTGCAAGAAAGGTAAGCGTTAAAGGCAACGAAAAAGGCGGCTCAATCACAATCGAGTTTTTTGACAAAGACGACCTTATGAAAATCGCAAAGCTTTTTGAGGAATAATAATGGCACTTGACGGACTTACCCTTAGTTTTTTAAGAAAAGAAATTGCCGATGCGGCAGTAGGCTGCCGTGTTGAAAAGGTGCACCAACCCTCCCGTGAGGAGTTGGTGCTTGTTCTGCGTGGCAGAAACGGTGCGCACAAGCTGCTTCTGAGTGCAGGTGCAAACTCACCAAAGATTCATTTTACGGCGTTTCCTCCCGAAAACCCGGCAAAGCCGCCGATGCTCTGTATGCTTCTGCGCAAGCACCTCACATCAGCGTTACTTACAAACGTAAGGCAGGAAGGTCTTGAGCGTGCACTCTTCCTTGATTTTGATGCAACCAACGAAATCGGCACCCCTGTAAAACTCACACTCTGCATTGAAATAATGGCACAGTACAGCAATATTATCCTTATAAATGAAGAAGGGATAATTCTCGATGCGGTCAAGCGTGTTGACAGTGAAACCTCTTCACTCAGGCAGATTCTGCCCGGTATGCTGTACAAAATGCCTCCCAAACAGAACAAACCCGACCTGACAGAAATCAGCTCCCTTGAGGCGGCTGTAAGTGCCGCAGAGAAAGACGGCAAAACAGCAAGCGGTGCAATACTTGCAAGCGTGCAGGGTCTCTCACCTATCGTCTGCCGTGAGGTTGTAAGCAGAGCAATCGGTGAAGATAAGCGTGCGGAAATGCTCACCGAAAACGATATTGAGCTCATTGCCGCAGAGCTTGACGCACTCAAATCCTGTGAAGCGAAGCCCTGTGCGGTAATTGACCCGAGCGGTAAGCCGCTTGACTTCTCGTTCAGAGAAATCACACAGTACGGTGACAACGTACAGCTTAAATTTTTCGATTCATTCTCTGCTCTGCTTGATGATTTTTACTATGAAAAAGACAGAATTGAGCGTACAAAACAGAATTCATCCGAGCTTCAGAAGCTCGTCGCAAACCTCATACAGCGTACTGCAAGAAAGCTCGACCTTCAGCGTACTGAGCTTAATCAGTGTGCCGACCGTGAGCAGTTGAAAATCAATGCCGAGCTTATTGCCGCAAACATCTATCAGCTCAAAAAAGGTGCACCTTTTTACGAGGTATACAACTACTACACCAACGAGATGATAAGAATTAATGCAAACCCTGCATTAACTCCCAACGAAAACTCACAGCGGTATTACAAAGAGTACCGCAAGGCAAAAACAGCTGAGCAGATGCTGACCAACCTTATCGCTCAGGGCGAAGAAGAGCTTGCTTACCTTGACACTGTTGCCGACTCACTTTCACGTGCGGAAACAACAGCTCAGATAGCAGAAATAAAAGCGGAGCTCAGCCATACGGGCTATCTCAAATCAAAACAAAAGCCCGGTACAAAAGCACCGAAGCCTCTCAGCCCTATGGAGTATGAATCAAGTGACGGATTTACTATTCTTGTCGGCAGAAACAACGAGCAGAATGACAGACTTTCTCTCAAAACAGCCTCAAAAAATGATTTGTGGCTTCATACTCAGAACTTCCCCGGCTCTCACACCATAATCGTTACCAACGGTGAAGAAGTACCCGAGGATACGCTTATTGAGGCGGCAATCATAGCGGCATACCACAGCAGAGCAAGACAAAGCTCAGGCGTGCCCGTTGACTATACTCAGGTAAGAAACCTCAAAAAGCCGCAGGGTGCAAAACCGGGTAAGGTTATCTACCACGTATACAACACACTTTACGTCACACCCGACAGAGATATAGTAAATAGCTTAAGCAAATAAAATAACGCTTGTAAAGGCATAAAACCTTTGCAAGCGTTTATTTTTTTACAGCATTTTCTTAAGATACTGTCCCGTATATGATTTCTCGCATTCGGCAACCTCTTCGGGTGTACCGCAGACCACAACCTCGCCGCCCTTGTTACCTCCCTCAGGTCCGAGGTCGATAATATAGTCGGCTGTCTTGATAATGTCAAGATTGTGCTCGATTACAAGCACCGTATTGCCGCTGTCAACCAGCTTCTGAAGTACGGTTATAAGTCTGTGCACGTCTGCCGTGTGCAGACCCGTTGTAGGCTCATCGAGAATATAAATCGTCTTGCCCGTAGCAATTCGTGCAAGCTCGGTTGCAAGCTTTACACGCTGTGCCTCACCACCCGAAAGTGTGGTTGCAGGCTGACCGATTTTGATATAACCCAAACCAACATCATAAAGTGTCTGAAGCTTACGTTTTACCTTAGGCACTGCAGAGAAGAAGGATAAGCCCTCTTCAACCGTCATCTCAAGCACATCGTAAATCGACTTGCCGCCGTATTTTACCTCAAGCGTTTCACGGTTATATCTCGCACCGTGGCACACGTCACAAGGCACGTAAATATCGGCAAGGAAGTTCATTTCAATCTTGACTATGCCGTCACCCTGGCAGGCTTCACATCTGCCGCCTTTGACATTAAATGAGAAGCGGTTTGCCTTATATCCTCGGATTTTAGAATCGGTTGTTGCGGCAAACAAATCGCGTATATCGGTAAAAACTCCCGTATAAGTCGCAGGGTTTGAGCGCGGTGTCCTGCCTATAGGCGACTGGTCGATATTTATCACCTTATCAAGGTGCTGTATGCCCTTTATCTTGTCGTGCTTACCTGCATATTTGCGTGCACCGTTAAGCTCTGCGGCAAGCTTTTTGTTGAGAATTTCATTTATAAGAGATGATTTACCCGAGCCTGAAACACCCGTAACGCAGGTAAGAGTGCCGAGAGGTATTTTAACGTCAATCTTTTTAAGGTTATTTTCCCTCGCACCTATGATTTCAAGCTTCTTTCCGTTACCCTTTCTTCTGCACTCAGGCACGGGAATTTTCTTCTTTCCGCTAAGATACTGACCCGTAACGGATTCATCACAAGCCATAATCTCTTCGGGAGTACCGCTGCAGACAATTTCACCGCCGTGAATACCGGGGCCGGGGCCTACATCGACAACATAATCGGCACTCATTATGGTTTCTTCATCGTGCTCAACAACAATAAGTGTGTTGTCAATATCACGCAGGTGACGGAGAGTTTCGATAAGACGTGAATTGTCACGCTGATGCAGACCGATACTCGGCTCGTCAAGTATATAGAGCACGCCCGTAAGAGATGAGCCGATCTGAGTTGCAAGCCTTATACGCTGGCTTTCACCGCCCGAAAGCGTACCCGCACCTCTTGCAAGTGTCAGATACTCCAATCCAACACTCATAAGGAAGCTGAGTCTTTCTCTTATCTCACGCAGAATCAGTCTTGCAATTTTCATATCACGCTCGGAAAGTGTAAGATTGTTAATGAAATCAAGCTCTTCGGCAATCGGCATACGGGTAAACTCTTCGATATTCATCCCTCCTACCGTTACGCAGAGCACCTCTTTCTTGAGCCTTGCACCGTTACAGTCGGGACACGACTGCTCGGACATATACTGTTCAACCTCACCGCGCATTGCATCACTGTTTGTTTCGTTATATCTGCGCTCAAGGTTAGTTATAACACCTTCAAAATCAGAGCGGTACGTACCCTGCATATATGCAGTGTTACGCTCCATTGTAAATTTCTCACCGTTTGTACCGTAGAGAAGTATATCTATAATCTTTTTCGGCAGCTCTTCAATCGGTGTATCAAGTGAAAACTTATAGTGCTTTGCAAGGCCCTCAAAGTACATTCTTGCAATACTTCCGCTGTCGGTAATACTCCAGCCGCTTGCCTTGATTGCACCGCCGTTTATCGAAAGCGACCTGTCGGGAATAATAATATCGGGGTCAATTTTCATAAATATACCGAGACCCGAGCAGGTAGGACACGCACCGTAGGGGTTGTTGAATGAGAACATTCTCGGCTCAAGCTCTTCGATGCAGGTACCGTGGTCAGGGCAGGCATAATTCTGCGAAAACAGAAGCTCTTCACCGCCTATAATATCGCAGAGCACGAGACCCTCTGCTAAGTTTGCCGCAGTCTCAACCGAATCTGCAAGCCTTGAACGGATTGACTCCTTGACAACAAGGCGGTCGACAATTATCTCTATATCGTGTCGCTTGTTCTTTTCAAGCTTTATTGTTTCGGTAAGCTCATAAAGGCTGCCGTCAACACGGGCACGCACGTAGCCTCCCTTTCGTGCCGACTCAAACACCTTTATGTGTTCACCCTTCTGACCTCTTATAACGGGTGCAAGAATCTGAAGCTTTGTGCCCTCGGGAAGCTCAAGAATCTTACCGACAATATCGTCTACCGTCTGCTTCTTTATCTCTCTGCCGCATTCGGGACAGTGAGGTACGCCGACACGAGCCCAGAGCAGACGCAGATAATCGTATATTTCCGTTACCGTACCTACGGTTGAACGTGGGTTTTTCGACGTTGTTTTCTGGTCGATTGAAATTGCAGGTGACAAGCCTTCAATATAATCAACATCGGGCTTTTCCATCTGACCGAGGAACTGCCTCGCATAGCTTGATAGCGACTCGACGTAGCGACGCTGACCCTCGGCATAAATTGTGTCGAAGGCAAGCGACGATTTACCCGAGCCCGAAAGCCCCGTAAACACAACGAGCTTGTCGCGCGGAATTTCAACGTCGATATTTTTAAGGTTATGAGCCCTTGCTCCTTTTACCAGTATTTTTTTCTCTCTCATTTATTTACCTCGTCTGAGTTTCTCAATTCTGTCACGGAGCATTGCGGCGTGCTCGAATTCAAGTATCTTTGCCGCCGCCTTCATCTCATTGGTAAGCTGTTTGATAAGCTGTTCACGCTCAATACGGCTGAGCTGTTTATCAGCCTTGACACTGTCAGCACCCGATGAAATTTCAAGAATTTCGGATACATCCTTTATAATTGTCTGCGGAGTTATGCCGTGCTCTTCGTTGTAAGCCATCTGCTTTTCACGGCGGCGTGCCGTTTCGTCAAGTGCACGCTCCATAGACGGAGTCACGCTGTCGGCATACATTATAACCTCGCCGTTTGCGTTACGTGCCGCACGGCCTATTGTCTGTATAAGTGAGGTTTCACTCCTCAGGAAGCCCTCTTTATCTGCATCAAGTATTGCAACAAGTGACACCTCGGGAATATCGAGACCTTCACGAAGCAGGTTGATACCGACAAGCACGTCAAACTCACCGAGGCGAAGCCCGCGTATAAGTTGCATACGCTCGATAGTATCAATATCGTGGTGCATATAACGCACGTTTACACCCATATCAGAGAAATAATCCGTAAGGTTTTCAGCCATCTTCTTTGTAAGCGTCGTTACGAGCACACGCTCACCTTTTTCGGTGCGTTTGTTTATCTCACCGAGCAGGTCATCAATCTGACCTTCGGTGGGTCTTACGGAAATTTCGGGGTCGAGCAGACCTGTCGGGCGTATTAATTGCTCGGCAATCTGTGCACTTTTGTTACGCTCAAATTCACCCGGTGTAGCACTGACAAAAATCTTCTGACCGGTACGAACATAAAACTCGTCAAAGGTCAGCGGTCTGTTGTCAAATGCCGACGGCAGGCGGAAGCCGAAATTCACAAGGTTCTCTTTTCGTGCTCTGTCGCCGCCTATCATACCCCTTACCTGCGGCAGAGTGACGTGCGACTCGTCAACAAACAGCAAAAAGTCATCGGGAAAATAATTGAGTAGCGTGAAAGGCACAGAGCCGGGAGGCATACCCGAAAGCACACGGGAATAGTTTTCTATACCTTTGCAAAAGCCCGTTTCACGAAGCATCTCAATGTCATATTCTGTTCTCTGCTTGATACGCTGTGCTTCAAGGAGCTTGCCCTCTTCAACAAACTTGGCGTATACCTGAGTCATCTCGTCAAATATTCTGCCTATAGCCTCTTCCATCTTCTCCTGCGGAATAACGTAGTGCGATGCAGGATATACCGCCGCGTGGCTGAGCACAGCCTTCACGTCACCCGTAAGCACGTTGATTTCGCTTATACGGTCAATCTCATCGCCGAAAAACTCAACACGTATCGCCGTATCGGACGAATATGCAGGAAAAATCTCTACAACATCGCCTCTCACACGGAATTTGTTACGTATGAAGTTTATATCGTTACGCTCATACTGAATGCTGACAAGCTTTTCAATAAGCTCCTCACGGCTCTTCTCCATACCGGGTCGGAGTGAAATGAGCATATTTTTATAATCAAAGGGGCTGCCCAAAGTATATATGCACGAAACGGATGCGACTATAATAACGTCACGTCGCTCTGCAAGTGCACAGGTTGCGGAATGCCTGAGCTTATCAATCTCGTCATTGACTGCTGAATCTTTTTCTATATAAGTATCTGTCGTCGGCAGATATGCCTCGGGCTGATAGTAATCGTAATAACTGACAAAATACTCAACCGCATTCTCAGGGAAAAACTCACGAAATTCACTGCAAAGCTGTGCGGCAAGAGTCTTGTTGTGAGCAAGCACAAGTGTCGGCTTGTTGACCTGAGCAATAACGTTAGCCATAGTAAAGGTTTTGCCCGAGCCTGTTACGCCGAGCAGAGTCTGCTCGTCAAGACCTTTGTTGACGCCGTCAACAAGTGCCTCTATAGCCTGCGGCTGGTCACCCGTAGGCTTGTATTTAGAAACCAGTTTAAATCGCTCCACAGCAAAACCTCCTTTTAAAAGTTATTATAATATTATAACACGACGAGAAACAAAATAAAAGAGGACGGCAGACTTTTTGCAAAAAATCTGCCGTCCTGTGTTTTATATTTCAGTTATATCAGCCGATAACTCTGACTCTGTATACACCGTCGACAGCGGAGAGTTTCTCTGCTACGCAGTCGCAATCCATATCAGCAACAGTGTAGGAAACGCCCTTGCGTGAAGCAGTGTTTACATTAGCTGTGTGACCTTCCATTGCGGCAACAACATCAGCAAAAGCAGACTCTGCGTGGATTACGCAGACACGCTTGCCGTTGGGAGCTGCAAGACGCATTGCAGGTACGTTGACAGAGTTTACAATCTCACCCTTTTCGAGGTAAGCCTTGATTTCGTCTGCTGCCATAACTGCACAGTTATCCTCTGACTCGGGAGTAGAAGCACCAAGGTGAGGCATTGCAACAACACCTTCAACACCAATCTGCTCATCGGTCGGGAAGTCTGTAACATAAGCTGCACACTTGCCGCTTGCAAGTGCCTCGATAACAGAAGCGTTATCAACAAGCTCACCGCGTGCAAAGTTGAGAATGCGTACACTGTCCTTCATCTTAGCGAATGTCTCAGCGTTAATCATACCTCTTGTGCTGTCGTTGCAGGGAAGGTGAAGAGAAACGTAATCGGATGCTGCATAAACCTCGTCAAGGCTTGAAGCAACCTTAACCTCGGGAGCAAGTGCTGCTGCAGCTGCATCGCTGAGGAAAGCATCGAAACCGATAACGTCCATACCGAGTGCTACTGCTGCGTTGGCAACCTTTGCACCGATTGCACCAAGGCCGATAACACCGAGAGTCTTGCCCATAATTTCAGGGCCGACAAACTGTGACTTGCCTTTTTCTACGAGCTTGGATACGTTTGCACCCTCACCCTTGAGAGTCTTGCACCAGTCAATAGCTGCGGGAATTCTTCTTGAAGAGAGGAAAAGACCGCAGAGAACAAGCTCCTTAACAGCGTTAGCATTTGCACCGGGTGTGTTGAAAACAACAATGCCCTTTTCTGTGCACTTGTCGAGCGGAATATTGTTGACACCTGCACCTGCACGTGCAACAGCAAGTGTTGCGGGGTCAAACTCCATATCGTGCATTGCTGCGGAACGTACCATAATAGCATCGGGAGACTGAATATCGTCAGCAACCTTGTAGTTGTCGCCGAGTCTGTCTGTACCGCATGCTGCAATTTTGTTGAGAGTAAGAATATTGAACATTTATATCACCCTTATGAATTGTTTTTCTCGAATTCTGCCATAAACTCAACGAGCTTCTCAACGCCCTCGTAAGGCATTGCGTTGTAGATAGAAGCACGCATACCGCCTACAGAGCGGTGACCCTTGAGGTTTACAAGACCTGCTGCAGTAGCTTCCTTTACAAACTTTGCATCAAGCTCATCACTGCCTGTAACGAAAGTAACGTTCATCATTGAACGGTCTTCTTTCTTGACACCGTTCTTGAAGAGCTTGCTGGAGTCAAGGTAATCGTAAAGAAGCTTTGCCTTTGCAGCGTTGCGCTCCTTCATAGCCTCAAGACCGCCGATGCTCTTGATCCACTCAAGAACAAGTTTGCAGATATAGATTGAGTAACAGGGAGGAGTATTGTACATTGAATCGTTGTCTGCCATCTCTTTGTAGTTGAGCATTGCCGGAGTATAGTCTCTTGCGTTGCCGAGAAGATCCTCACGAACAATAACTACTGTAAGACCTGCAGGGCCGATATTCTTCTGTGCACCGCCGTAGATAAGACCGAACTTTGTAACATCCATAGGCTCTGAAAGGAAGCAGGATGAAACGTCTGCAAACAGCGGAATATCACCTGTATCGGGAATATACTTGTAGGTTGTGCCGTAGATTGTGTTGTTGAAGCAAACATAGACATAATCTGCCTCGGGATCAAAATCAGACTTCTCAAGGCGGGGAATATATGAGAATGTATCTTCTTTTGAGCTTGCGACTACACGTACATCGCCGTACTTGCAAGCCTCTTTGTAAGCCTTTGTTGAGAACTGACCTGTGAGAACGTAGTCAGCCTTCTTATTACCGTTCATAAAGTTGAGCGGAATAGCTGCAAACTGTGTCGATGCACCGCCCTGGAGGAAGAGGACTTTGTAGTTTTCCGGTACACCGAGAACCTCACGGAAAAGAGACTCTGTCTCTGCGGCGATCTCCATAAACGCCTTGGAGCGATGTGACATCTCCATTACTGACTGACCGCTGCCCTTGTAGTCAAGCATTTCGGCTGCAGCTCTGTTGAGAACCGACTCCGGAAGCATTGAGGGACCTGCGGAAAAATTATAGACTCTTGCCATTGAATATACCTCCTGATAATGGGTCAAATTATATATGAAACTATTATATGCACGCAAATTTCACATTGTCAAGAAATTATCAAATAAATAGCAAAATCAACAAAATTCCCTGTTCTTAAGCCTTAATTCTGCCAAAAATTATAGTTGAAAATCTTCTCATTTTAGTATAGAATATGTAAGAAAGGTTTATAACCTTAATTTGGCAATAATTCAAGTAATTATATATCACGAAAGGATGTACAGAAAATGAGCAGTGCACTTAACAAAAAGACCGTTGAAGATATTCAGGTCAGCGGCAAAAGAGTTCTTGTACGTTGCGATTTCAACGTTCCGCTTAAGGACGGCGTTATCACAAGCGACAAGAGAATCGTTTCCTCACTCCCCACAATCAAGTACCTTCTTGACAACAATGCAAAGGTTATCCTTTGCTCTCACCTCGGCAGACCCAAGGGTGAAGTTGTTCCCGAGTTCTCCCTTGCTCCCGTAGCAGCACGCCTTTCCGAGCTCCTCGGTAAAGAAGTAAAGATGGCAACAGACGTTGTCGGCGAGAGTGCAAAGGCTCTTGCAGCTTCTCTTAACGACGGCGACGTTATGCTCCTTGAGAACGTACGTTACGAAAAGGGCGAAACCAAGAACGATCCCGAGCTCAGCAAGGCATTTGCTTCTCTTGCTGATATCTTCGTTAACGATGCTTTCGGTTCAGCTCACAGAGCTCACTCCTCCACAACAGGTGTAGCAGACTACATTCCCGCTGTCTGCGGCTACCTCATCCAGAAGGAAATCGCTTTCATCGGCGGTGCTCTTGAGAATCCCCAGCATCCCTTCGTTGCAATCCTCGGCGGTGCTAAGGTTTCCGACAAAATCGGCGTTATCACAAACCTCCTCGACAAGGTTGACACACTTATCGTCGGCGGCGGTATGGCATACACATTCATGAAGTACCTCGGCCACAATATCGGTACATCTCTCCTCGAGGCTGACAAGATTGAGCTCGCAGGTGAAATGATGGCTAAGGCTAAGGAGAAGGGCGTTAACTTCCTTATTCCTGTCGACAACAAGGTCGGTAAGGAATATGCTCCCGACACAGAAGCTATGATTGTTAACTCCGACGATATTCCCGACGGCTGGATGGGTCTCGACATCGGTCCCAAGTCTCAGGAGCTTTTCGCAAACGCTATCAAGGGTGCAGGCACAGTTATCTGGAACGGCCCGATGGGTGTTTCCGAGTGGGAGAACTTCGCAGCAGGTACAATCGCAGTTGCTAACGCAGTTGCAGAGTCCGGCTCAATCTCCATCATCGGCGGCGGTGACAGTGCAGCAGCTGTTCAGAAGCTCGGCTTTGCTGACAAGATGAGCCACATCTCCACAGGCGGCGGTGCTTCTCTCGAGTACATGGAAGGTAAAGAGCTTCCCGGTATCGCAGCACTCAACGAGAAATAATTAATCCCCAATAAATCAATCGCCCGTGTATCAACCAATACACGGGCTAAGTTATAGTAAATAAATCTGAAAGGATGTTAATAAAATGGATAAGAATCTCCGCAAAGTAGTTATCGCAGGTAACTGGAAAATGAACAAGACTCCTGCTGAGGCAACAGCTCTCATCAACGAAATCAAGCCCCTCGTTGCAGACGCTGACTGTGACGTAGTTGCTTGCGTACCCTATATCGACCTTTTTGCAGCTATGGAAGCAGCAAAGGGCTCCAACATCAAAATCGGTGCTGAGAACTGTCACTGGGCAGAGAGCGGCGCATTCACAGGCGAAGTTTCCGCTCCCATGCTCAAGGCTATCGGCGTTGAGTACGTTGTTATCGGTCACAGCGAGCGCAGACAGTACTTCGGTGAGACAGACGTTACTGTACAGAAGCGTGTAAGAGCTGCTCTTGACAACGGCCTCAAGGTTATCCTCTGCGTAGGCGAGCTCAAGGAAGAGCGTGAGCAGAACATCACAATGGAAATCGTTCGTATGCAGACTAAGGTTGCACTTCTCGGCGTTACAGAGGCTGAGCTTGACAACATCATCATCGCTTACGAGCCCGTATGGGCAATCGGTACAGGTCTCACAGCTACTGCAGAGCAGGCTAACGAGGTTAACGGCGCAATCCGTGCACTCATCGGTGAGCTCTACGGCAAGGCTGCAGCAGACAAGATTGTTGTTCAGTACGGCGGCAGCATGAACGCAGGCAACGCAGACGAGCTTCTTGCCCAGTACGATGTTGACGGCGGTCTCATCGGCGGTGCATCACTCAAGGCTGCAGACTTCGCAGCAATCGTTAAGGCAGCAAGCAAATAATTAACTCAAAGAGGTTACAGATATGAAAAAGCCTATTCTTCTTTGCATTATGGACGGCTTCGGCAAGAATCCGAGTGATTACGGCAACGCTATCGTCTCCGCTAAAACTCCGAATCTTGACAGCCTTTTTGCAAACTATCCCCTCACATATATCGGTGCTTCGGGTCTTGATGTCGGTCTTCCCGACGGTCAGATGGGTAACAGCGAGGTCGGTCACACAAACATCGGTGCAGGCCGTGTTGTTTATCAGGAGCTTACAAGAATTTCCAAGTCCATCTCCGACGGTGACTTCTTCACAAATCCCGAATTCACAAAGGCAGTTGAAAACTGCAAGGCTAACGGCTCCGCTCTTCACCTTATGGGTCTTGTATCCGACGGCGGTGTCCACAGCCACAACACTCACCTCTACGCTCTCCTCGAGCTTGCCAAGAAAAGCGGTCTCGAGAAAGTATACGTCCACTGCTTTATGGACGGCCGTGACGTACCTCCCACAAGCGGTAAAGATTTCCTTGTTGAGCTTTACAAGAAGTGCGGTGAAATCGGCGTAGGTACAATCGCTTCCGTAATGGGCAGATACTACGTTATGGACAGAGAGAAGAAATGGGACCGTGTTGAGAAGGCATACCGTGCTATGACTGCACTCGACGCTCCCAAGTTCACCTGTGCAAAGGAAATGATGGAAGAATCCTACGCTAACGGCGTAACAGACGAATTCATCGTACCCTGCGTAAACGAGAAGGCTGAAGCAGTCAAGAGCGGCGACAGCGTAATCTTCTTCAACTTCCGCCCCGACAGAGCAAGAGAAATCACACGTGCATTTGTCGATGCTGATTTTGACGGCTTCGTACGTGACGAGTTACTCAACCTTTGCTACATCTGTATGACTCAGTACGACGAAACCATGCCCAACGTTGAGGTTGCTTACAAGCCCGAGCGTATCACAATGCCCCTCGGTGAAGTAATCAGCAACGCAGGTATGAAGCAGCTTCGTATCGCTGAGTACACAAAGTATGCTCACGTCACATTCTTCCTCAACGGCGGTGAAGAAACCGTTTACGAGGGTGAAGACAGAAGCCTTACAGATTCTCCCAACGTAGCAACATATGATATGCAGCCCGAAATGAGTGCATACATCGTTGCCGACAAGGTTGTCAAAGCAGTTGAAGAGGATAAGTACGATGCTATTATGCTCAACTTTGCTAACTGCGATATGGTCGGTCACACAGGCATTTTCGATGCCGCCGTTGCAGCTGTTGAGGCTGTTGATGAGTGTGTCGGCAAGGTTGTTGATGCTGTTATGGCAAAGGGCGGCGTAGTGCTTATCACTGCCGACCACGGTAACGCAGACAAGATGTACGAGGATGACGGCTCACCCTTCACCGCTCATACAACTTTCCCTGTCCCCTTCTGCGTAGTCGGTTACGACTGCGAGCTTAAAGAGGGCGGCAAGCTCTGCGATATCGCTCCCACAATGCTCCAGATTATGGGTCTTGAGCAGCCTGCACAGATGACAGGCACAAGCCTTATCAAATAAATTTCATCCTTGATGAAATTTAGCGATATAAATCCCTTACGGGATTTTCGATATGTTGCTTTCAGCAACGCGATATACCTTCGGCACGATATACGCTGCGGCGTACGAAGGGATTTATATCATATCGCGTTTGAGTGAAACGAAAACATATCGAATTTTGCAAAGCAAAATATATCGAATGAACGCAAGTTCATATATCGCAAAAATAACAAACACCGCTGTACCGATTAATTTCGATACAGCGGTGTTTTATTATTCAACTCAATCTTATAATATTTTTTTTAAACTCATCTGTATCACGAATACAATCAAGTTCATCGTGTATAAGCCATTTGTCACGGAGAATTTCGCAAAGAGGTCGGGTATCCGAAGTTTCAAAATCAAGTTTTCTTTCTGTAATCTCACCAACCAAAACCGTACTGTATTTCTGCTCATCAGTCCTGTTATCAAAAGCCTTTGCTTCATCAACAGCCAAATGCAAATGCTTAAACGCATTATCGTAATCACCCATAAGAGCATATCTTTTGGCAATGTCAAAATCAAGCCACACATCGCCCCAAGCGTTTTTCGGACGATTACCGTCAAGAATGAGTTTTTCCAGTTCAAAAATCTTATTGATTGCAATTAATTCAGTTTCGACATCAACAACATCCGCATCGGCTAAAAGCCACATAAATGACTTAAGGAATTCATAACTTTGCTTTATTGCATCTCGCAAAAAAGGTAATTTTTCATCCTTTTCCAAAGCCCACCTCATCTGTCGCTCTTTGCTTAGTTCCATTGGCGGGAAGGTTTCATATATCTTTTTGCCGATTTCCTTTCTGCCGTGAAGAATATGATTGAATGCCAATCTTGATGCAGCTTCAAGTCTGATATTGATATCGGGACAGTACTTCATAATTCTTTCGCCCAAAGCCGTTATCTCCGCATCATACTTTGCCATATTTTCTTCCCATTCAGGAATATTTCCGTCATCATCACAGGAACCAAAAAGAGCATACATCAGCTTATTAAGAAGAATGTAATTGTTTGGAAATTCTTTTACACCTTTACGTGCAATAATGACACACTCTTCAATGTTACCTATGCTTATTGCTTTTTGAAAAGCTTCAAGATAGCTGTTTACAGCTTCTTTTTCTTTTGTTTCATCAACACCAATAAGCCTATCAACCGAAATGCCGAAGAATTCAGCTATAGTAGGTATTAGCTCTATATCCGGATAACAGTTATCATTTTCCCATCTGGACACAGACTGACAAGAAACCCCTAGCATCTCTGCAAATTCTTCTTGTGTAATTTCTCTTTCTTTTCTTAATCGTTTTATGTTTTCACCTATATTTAGTTTCATAGCAAAACCTCTCTTTCAAAATTGAAAGTGCGCTCTTTCTGAATATATTGTGACATATCTCAAATTAAGTTTCAATATCACGTTAATAGAGTTTTTTTCAACAATATAGTGAAAACATAAAAACTTTTCATTTCTATTCAGCTTTTATAGCAATCCTCAGTCACCTGCGGTGACAGCTTCTTTCAAAAGGAGCTTATTTCCTCCTTTTCAAAGGAGGTGGCGCGGCGAAGCCGTGACGGAGGATTGCAAAACAACAAACACCGCTGTACCGTTCTGATACAGCGGTGTTGTTATATTAATTGCGAATTGCGCATTATGAATTCCGAATTAAAGAGTAACCTCTTTACCTGTCTTTGCAGACTCGTAGATTGCACAGAGGATTTTAATCATATCAATACCCTGCTGAGGCTCAAAGATGGGCTTTGCACCGTCGATAACAACATCATAGAAGTGACTGAGGTTATACATATGACCGTGCTTTTCGTTGATATTTGAGGGAGCGATATCAAGAAGCTGACCGTCTTCCTCAGTGAAAATCTCGAGTTTGCCATTGCGCCACTCAAGACCTGACTTTGTGCCGCGAAGCTCAACAAAGCGGTTTTCACTCTTGATGTTTGAAGCCCAGCTGAATTCAATCTGAAGCACTGCACCGTTATCAAAACGAATCATACCCATTGCAAGGTCCTCAACGTCAAATGTGCCGTCTGCCATCTTGTCGCCGAAATCGGAGTTGACAGAGTCGCTTGAATCGTTATCGGCAAACTTGCAGTATGTATTGCCCGAAACAGCAACGGGTGTGGGATTGCCCATAAGCCAGATTGAAAGGTCAATAAGGTGAACACCAAGGTCGATAAGCGGACCGCCGCCTGACTGCTCTTTAGTTGTAAACCAGCCACCCTTGCCGGGTATACCGCGTCTTCTCTGCCAGCCGCAACGGCCGCAATAAATCTCACCCATTTTACCTGCATCAATATATTTCTTAGCGTACTTTGATGCCTGAACAAAGCGGTTGTTACGCATAATCATAAGCGTTTTGCCTGCCTTCTTTGCGGCTTCATTCATACGCACCGCTTCCTCAACACTTACAGCGTCGGGCTTTTCGCAGAATACGTGCTTGCCTGCCTCAAAAGCGGCAACAGCAATAATTGAATGAAGATAGTTGGGTGTACAGATATCAACGGAATCAATGCTCTCATCCTTGAGAAGCTCCTTATAATCGGTATAAACATCTGCATCGGGGAAGTAGTTATCCTTAAGGAACTGTGCTCTCTCCTCGATAATATCGCAAAGTGCAACGACCTCAATTCTGTCATCGTTAAGATACTCTTCAAGGTGAGCACCCTTACAGATTCCGCCGTTACCTATAATACCTACGCGCCATTTTGCCATAATTAATATCCTCCGTTTTATATTTGATTAAAACAACAATATCACCGACGTACAACAATGTCAACAACTTTATAATGTTTTTAAATAAAAATATATTGACTATTGACAACGGCAGTGGTACAATTTCTGTGGCAATTTGGTAAAATAAAAAAACAGAAAGGAAAACCAATTATGCTTGAAGCAATTTTCGCATCAAAAGTATTCCTGAAGGTCCTCACAGCTCTTTCAGCTTTCCTGATGATCTTCCTCAGCCCCGGCGGTGCTATCCGTCAGCCCGGTGCAGCTGACAAGTGCCCTGCATTTATGGGTGAAACTGCAGTTGCAGACCCGATGGATGAAATCGTCATTCCTCAGAACCCCTACCTCGGTGAAGAGGGCAGAAACGGTATGCACGGCAACTCCTACAACACAGGCTGCTATAACAATATGGGTCCTCTTGGTGTCAACCCTGTTGTAAAGAGCCGCTCACTCAATGTTTTCGGCGGTCTTGTTGCAACCTGTATGTTCGACAGTCAGGGCAGAATTATGTGTATCAGCGGTAATGTAGTCGGCTTCCGCCTTCTTCTTCTCGATCCCGATACACTTGAGATTCTTGCTGAGACACGTCTTCCCCAGCGTCCCTCAACAATAGAAGCTATCAAGAGATTTGACTTCGCATCAATCTCCAGCGATACTTCAGGCGGTGCTTACTGCCACCTTTACGAGGGTGACAAGCCGATTATAGGTAACTCCGAAAACGTAATCCAGATTTACTATGTTGACGAATCCACAGGCACACCCGAGTGGAAGGTTGAAAAAGAGTACGATGTAAACAGCTACCTTCCCGAAGGCTCATACATCACAGACGCTATGCCCGACTATAAGGGTAACATCTGGTTTGTAACTCGTCCCGGCGAAGTCGGCTACATCGAAAAGGGCACAGATAAGGTTCACCTCACCAAGCTTACATTTGAAGGCAAGGGTGAAGAGATCCAGAATACATTCGGTATGGCAGAAGACGGTGTTTACATCGTATCTGACCACGCAATGTACCGCTTTGATATCGAAGAGGACGGCACTCCCTACTACACATGGAGAACATCTTACGACCGTGGTACAACACTCAAGCCCGGTGCTATCAACCAGGGCAGCGGTACTACACCCACACTCCTCGACGTTCCCTGTTCAGACGGCAGCATCAAGAAGGTTGTTGCTATCACAGACAACGCTGACGAGCAGGTTCACGTATGTATCTACGACCGTGAAAACGGTGACATCATCGCTGAAGTTCCCGTATTCACAAAGGGCAAGAGCGTAAGTGAAAACAGCCTTATTGCTCACGGCCGCTCATTCATCGTTGAAAACAACTACTCCGAATCAGGCTCAGGCTTCCTTGTAACAGACCCGACAAGTGAGCCCGGCGTTGTAAGAATAGACCTCAACGCTGACTGCACAGACGCATTCATCGCATGGGAAAGCCAGGAAGCTTCCTGCACAGTTGTTCCCAAGCTTTCAACAAAGAACGGTCTCGTTTACCTCTACACAAGAGAGTATGACGATGCTGAGGATACCGACGATGACGGCATCCCCGAAGGCAAGGTTGCATGGTACCTCACAGCTGTTGACTTCGATACAGGCGAAACTGTATTCAAGGTATTCACAGGTATCGGCAGAAACTGGAACAACAGCTACGGTCCGATTACAATCGGTCCCAACGATACACTCTATGTCGGCGTATTCAACGGTATTATCTCAGTTAAGGACTCCGCTGAATAAGAATTCAAACAAAAATCCGCTTGAAATTAACTCAGGCGGATTTTTTTATATTGCTAAACAGGAAACATTTATGTTATAATTAACCATCATCATAATGGAGTGTGATAATTATGGCAACCATTAAATCCGCAATCGGGCTTATGCTGGCGATTATTATGTTTATAACCAACGGAATATCCTCTTTCATTCCGGGCATTATTCCCGAAGCCAAAAGTGAAGCTGAACTTGAGTCACTCACCAACGAGTTTGATTCAATTCCCCTCGCAGACGAAATTATAGTCGTCGAATCAGGCAGGATCTCCAAGGACGAACGTATGGCAATACAGTGTCTTCAGGGCCTTGTCGGACGTACAGAGGCTACAATTTTTGTTAACTACGGTTACGATTCAAAAACAGAGCTTCAGGATTTAAAAGACCAGGGCTGTACACTTTCCTATACCGATGAAAACGGTAATTACTGGACACTCAAAAATCTTATCCCCCGTTTCGCTTCTCACATTAAAGATAACGGTTACGTTCTTTTCACAGACAGCGAGACCCATGCACAGCTTAATCTTGCGTTCAACTACGCAACTGTTTACGGCTGGCTTGCAGTGCCCGTATCTTTAGAAGAAACGGTAAAAGCACTCGGTATGGAAAAGAAGCATGACCTCTCAACGACTGTGCTCGATTTCACTCACGAGCGTGATTTTTACGAAGAGCATAAGGATTTCTTCCGCAAAGACAGCCTTGTTCATCTCTACTCATATGCATCAGGTCTGCGTGACCTTGCAGTACAGCAGAAAATTTTCATCACCTACATAGAAGATGCCGACTACGTAGGCAGAGCATTCCGTGATATGATTTTCAACGACCTTGAAACAGGCTCTATGATTCTCGGATGGTGCCAATACGAGATTAAGTTCACACAGTGTGCTTCACGCTTCGGTCACTACGTAATCCCGTCTGACCATAGCTTCAATATGAGCATCCTCACCTGCAATAAGATGGAGCTTGGCTCACTCGGTCAGGATGTTGAGGCACCTGAGCTTGACCCCACCAAGCACTATATTGCAATCGTATACAGCGACGGTGATAATGCACAGTGGATTTCCAACGGCTTCAACGAGTTTTACACCTGGCAGACATACGAAGATATGGATATTCCGCTGACATGGACATTCGCACCGCAGATGTATAAATTCTCACCCACAGCCGTTAAGAAAGCACTGGCAAACAAAAACCCTGAAGATTCATTCATAACAGGCCCTTCAGGTGCAGGCTATGCAAGAATTTCAATGATGTCACCGAGCGAGATGAGCGTTTATTCCGACATCACAGCTGCAACAATGCTCAAGAGCGGACTTACAACAATGACTCTGCTTGATGAAATCAACAATGAGCTTGAATTTGCATCTTATGCACACAAGCTTGAGTATTTTGCAAGATATGATAACATTAAGGGCGGTATCCTTCAGGTTGACCCCGACCCGTACACCAACGGTTACGGCGGCGGTCGCGGCAGAGTTTTCTTTGTAAACGATAAGCCCTTCGTAAGCGTAGGATATTCACTCTGGCATCCGAGCGGTGATATGTCACAGGTAACACAGGAGTGGATCAAAGAGCAGGCAGACGTTATAAACACCTATCCTGCTGATATCAACTCAATAAACGGTTATACCGTAATCAACGTACACCCCTGGACAGTCAGCCCTGCAAGTCTCAGATATTTCGTACAGAATCTCGGTGAAAATATTGAGGTAATCTCAGTCGACGAGCTTATTGCCGCAGTAGCAGAAAACGTACCGCACAAAAATGCAAAACCTGAAAGATAAATATTAAGGAGAAGACTTATGTTTGAAAAATTTTTAACCGAAGTACTTAAACTCGCTCCCAGGCAAATGTGGGGTGTCGAACAGCAGAAAATTCAGTTCAAAAAGATTTTCACATCAGGCAGCATCAAGGGTGCAATCGCCGCAATACTTGCAATTATCGAGCTTTTCGGTCTTACAATTTTCGACTATCCGACAACTCCCCGCGGTGAAGAGCTCAACCTCGACGGCTACAGCATTGTTTTTGAAGATCAGTTTGAGGGCGATACACTCAACACAGACGTATGGAAATACTGCAACACCGGTGTACGCCGCGGCGGCTACCGCACACCGAGCCAGGTCGAAGTAAAAGACGGCAATTGCGTTATTACCGCAGAATACCTTGAAGACGGTCAGTTTGGCGCGGGCTGGTATGCAGGCGATCTCGCACTCAAAAAATGGTACAAGCAGGGCTATTACGAAATCCGTTGTAAAGTAAGTGACGGCGGCGGCTTCTGGAGCGCATTCTGGATTATGGCTGCTCATCCGTATGAGGCTGAATACTCAAAGGGCGGTATCGGCGGCGCAGAGATAGATATCTTTGAAGCTCCCTACTACGGCAGAAAGACAATGCACGACTCCGTTACACAGACAATTCACTGCGCTGGTGTTGACGGCGCAACAGAAGGTTACCAGTCACGTATGCTCGGCGCTTTCTACGGTAAAGATATCTACAACGAGTACAACACATACGGCGTAAAGTGGACAGAGGACGAATACATATTCTACATCAACGGTGTTGAAACAGCACGCAGTACCTTCGGCAACGGCACATCTCAGGTTGAAGAAGAGGTCAGAGTTTCACTCGAGGTCCCTGATGCTTCAGCACTTGAGCCGCTTGATAAAGAAACCTATCACAGCGAATTTGTTGTAGACTACGTAAGAATCTACCAGATAGCAGAATAAACCAAACTTTAAAAAGCACTGCTGTACTGATACAGCAGTGCTTTTTTGTTACATCAACCAACCTCTGTTCCGTAGGGTCTTTGACCACAACGACTCGTCTTAATTTTCCGTCTACTTGCCTTTGCAACGTAGGGGCGATTCACGAATCGCCCGTATCGATCTACCACAATGAAATAACCTTGGTTAAGATTCTTCGCTGTCGCTCAGAAAGAGAAATCGCAGGGGTCGTCAAAAATTGACAACCCCTGCGATGTTGAGTTTATGTTTGATATAAAAATGCTGTAAACTTGAGCGAAGCAGTTTTTACTGTGTCAGTGTTGCATAAGCAGCCTGAAGCTGAGTGTCCTTTGCAAGCCCGTCTATCGAGTTTGCAAGCACCGATGCCGGGTCAGCTTCTGCTAAAATATCCGGCTCAATACCGTTACCGTCGCAGTATGTGTTGCCCGCATAAGAAACTACCTTGGCAACCGTAAGCGATATCGCACTTCCATCCTCAAGTGCGTATATATCCTGCAGTGTCATTTCACCTGCAGTTGCAACGCCTACAAGCTTTGCTCTTGAGAAATCCTTGAGCTGTGCCGCAATAAGCTCTGCACCGCCTGAAGTACCGCCATCAACGAGTACGATTATACCGTCAGGGAAAGTGATTGCCTTTGTATCTGAAGTAAAGTTCTTGTAGTTGCTTCCATCCTTCTTGACAGCACTTGCGATTGCGTCAGCACTTTCAACACCGCTCGGCAGTAGCAGGTCTGCAACCGCTGCAGCATAATCAACCGAGCCTTCACGGCAACCTCTAACGTCAATAATGAGTGATGTTATACCCTGTGCGTTGAGGCTGTCAATTTCATCAGAAAACTGCTCAGCAGTGTTTTCGTAGAAGCCCGTTATCTTAACGTAGCCTACGTCACCTGCAAACGATGAAGTAACGGTCTTTGTGTAGCCTCTCATTACTGTAGCTGTCTTTGCATAGCCGTTGCGTTCATAGGTGATGCTGACTGACTCAAAGCGTCTGCCAAAGCGGAGCGACTCAATCACAGCCGCAGCATTTGTACCGTTAACAGCTTCACCGTCGATAGCAGTAATAACGTCATCCTTTTTGAGCTCTGCATTTTCTGCAGAAGAGCCGCTGTAAACTTCAGTAATAATCAGCTTACCTTTTTCCGTATCGTACTTGGCGTCTATACCTATACCGCCCTCACCTTTCATACGGCGTGTGTACTCAATATACTCCTGAGCTGTCATATAAAAGCTGCCCGTATCATCGAGACCCTTCATATATCCGCCGGCACTGTCTTCAAAAAGTGCATCGTCATCGAAATCGCCGTAGAAGTTTGTACGTACGTAGTTATCAATCGCAGAAATACCGTCATAAAGCTCAAATCGGTTGGAAAGTCTTGAAATAAGCCCGTTATAAATATTCTGCGAAACAGTCATTGTAATCGCAAAGGTCGCAGTAATGCTGATGAATATGAGGGCAACTGTAAGCCCTAAAGAAATTTTCCTGTTCATTCGCCGTTACACCGGCCTTTCTGCCTGGGATTTGTCATCAAGGAAGCTTGATATAGCCGTTCATCGGGTTTGTAGTAGCACCGTCAACACGTATTTCAAAGTGAAGGTGCGGACCGGTTGAATAACCTGTTGTGCCAACCTTACCTATAGGCTGACCCTGAAGCACACTGTCACCAACGGAAACTCTCAACGAGCCATCCTGCATGTGTGCATAACATGAAGAAATACCGTTACCGTGGTCGATAATAACAAAGTTGCCGTATGCCTTATGCTTCTGTGCGTAAATTACCTTACCGTCCTTTACGGCATAAACCGTCTTGCCGTTGATACCGCTGGCACAGAAATCCGTACCGGTGTGGAGCTTATACTCGCCTGTAGTCGGATGAGTACGCATACCGTAGGGTGAAGAAATATAAACACCGCTGCACTTGAGCGGGAATATCATTCCGCTGGAGAATACTGTTTCCGTACCGTCAAGGTAAGGATTATCCTTCGGCTTTTCTTCTTCGCCGTCAGCTTCTCCGCTGTCAGGCTTCTCCGTGTCGGTTGAAGGCTTGTCTTTATCGGCAGAAGGCTTATCCGTTGTAGAGGAGCCGTTGTTTTTAATAAACTCCTCCATCTGAGCAGACAGAGCAATAAGCTCATCTTCCTGCTTGCTGATTATAGCCTTGTACTCGTCACTCTCTTTATCGAGGCTGTCGAGCTCTGCCTCAGCCTTTTTCATTTCCTTTTCGAGCTCCTTCTGCTTTTCAGCAAGCTTGTCGCTCGTTTTCTTTATTTCCGATTTGTTATTTTCAAGCTCCTGTGTCTTGGAATCAAGTGCCGTACGCTTCTGCTCTTCCTCAGCAATATCACCTGTAAGGTCAGCCTCAAGCATACCGAGAGTTTCGATATCAACCTCAAGTGCCGCCATAAGGTCGTTGTCGTGCTGAGCTACACGCACAAGAAGCTCTGTTCTCGTAAGAAGCGTTGAAAAATCTTCAGATGTAAGCAGAAACTCAAGTGTAGAGCCGTTACCTGCCATATACATCGCTCTGATTCGCATCTTAAGCAGCTCGTATGTCTCAGCAAGCATTGCCTGCTTTTCTGAAATCGATTCTTCTGTAGCGGCAATCTGATCAGAAAGTGAGCCAAGCTGAGCTGTAATAACGTCAATCTGCTTTTCAGCGTGGTTTATTTCGGAATTGAGAATCTGCTGCTGTGTAAGCAGGAGATTAACTTCATTCTGTGTGTCATCAATCTTGTTGCCTATATTGTCAACAACCTCTTCCTGTGCATCCATTTCATCCTGCACCTGGTCGAGCTTCTGCTGATTCTGCGACATCTGGTTTTCAAGTGCCTCATACTGACTCTGAAGCTCCTTGTATGCGTCATCAGTCGTTGTCTCCGCTGCGGAGGTTGTTTCTTCTGCCGCCATAACCTTGCCGGTGGCATATGCCGTCATACCGAAAACGGTAATCACAGCAAGCAAAATTGCAAGCAGGCGGCGACTAAAATCATTCACTGACATTTTCGCTGTCATATTCCTGCTCCTTAAGATATTTATTCATTGATACTACGCTGCCGAATGCACCCGTAATAACACCGGTTGATACAAAAGCAGCAAGCATAACGAGTACGTAGTCCTTAAACGGTACGGGCTTTGCAGCAAGCACACCACCCATATCTGCAACGGCATCCGATGCAAAATAGTAGATTACAAATACTATTGCGAGTGATACCAGTCCCGAAATTATACCGAGCACAACGCCCTCAACTACAAACGGCCAGCGGATAAACCACTTGGTTGCACCGACCGACTTCATAATTCTTATCTCAAGACGGCGGTTGTACATCGTAACCCTGACCGTATTGGAGATAATGAAAAGTGAAACAACAAGCAGCATAAGAATTACTGCTATACTGATGTAACCTGCAGTAGAGCGTATATTTGTAAGCTGGCTTGCAAATTCACGGTTGTGTCTTATCTGAATAACGTTGTCGAGCCTTTCAAGCTCGCTGACGCTTGCGTCATAACCTGCCATATCGCTGAGTATTACTTCGTAAGCATCGGGAAGAAGTTCGGATTCCATACCCTCAAACAGGGCAGCAGCAGAGCCGATAGACTCCATAACCTCAGGGAACGCTTCCTCCTTGGGCACAAAGTTGACCTGCTGAATATTGCCCATAGCAGATATCTCGCGACCCATTTCAACTATTTCGTCATCGGTTGCGTCATCCTCGATAAATACCATAATGACGTTTTCCTGAGAAATGTCACCGAGCATTTTATCGATATTTACAAAAAGCAGAAAAGCAACACCAATCATAACAAGGCACGACATCAGCACGGCAACAGATGCCAGTGACATCAACTTGTTTGAGCGTATATTGCGAAAACCTTCTTTGGTAAGGTAAGTGAGGCTCGCTGAGCCTCCCCTTTCGGTTTTATTGCTCATCGGTCTCACCTCCGTCCTGCTCTATTGTGCTGTTGTAGCTGCGTATGAATTCGTCAGCCTCACGTATTGCACGCTTGCTTGAAATATCAAGATCATCGAAAACCTGAGTTTCAACTACAGGCTCAACGTTCATATTTGAAACGTCGTCCGATACAATCTTACCGTCCTGTATGGTTATAATTCTGCGGCCGAAACGGCGTACAAGCTCCTCCGAATGGGTAACCATAATAACGGTTGTACCCGAAGCGTTGATCTGGTTTAGCATCTCAACAATCTCAAAAGAACGCTTTGTGTCAACGTTACCGGTAGGCTCGTCGGCAATAATAATATCAGCGTTATTTACAATTGCACGCGCTAAAGCGACCCTCTGCTGTTCACCGCCCGAAAGTTCGTTGGGGAAGCACTTCGCCTTATCCGCCAAACCAACACGGCTGAGAACATGAGGGACTCTGTTACTGATTTTTTTCTCTTTAGCACCTATAACACGCATTGCAAAAGCAACGTTGTCATAGACAGTCATATTAGGAATCAGCCTGAAATCCTGGAAAACGATTCCGAGGTGACGCCTGAAATAAGGGATATCGCGTTTTTTCATTGTATTGAGCGCGCGGTTTTTGATAATGACTGTGCCTTCAGAGGCAACCTCCTCGCGCATCATTATCTTAAGCAGGGTACTTTTACCCGCACCCGAATCACCTACAACAAACACAAACTCGCCCTGCTCGATCTTGAGGTTTACTCCGTCGAGCGCTTTTGTTCCGTTACTGTAGCTTTTAGATACATTTTTAAATTCGATCAAAGTAATATCCTATCCTTTTTTGCGTGCCGACATTTTTGCGTGCCGCTGCGCAGATCGGCTCAGAATCAATACTTGACAGGGTTAGCGTCAAGATACTTCTTAACCATCAGAGCTACTTTGAATACGATAGCATCATCAAATTCACGAAGGTCAAGACCTGTGAGCTTATTAATCTTCTCAAGGCGGTATACCAGCGTGTTTCTGTGAACGAAAAGCTTACGTGATGTCTCGGAAACGTTGAGGTTGTTTTCGAAGAACTTCTGGATTGTAAAGAGCGTCTCGTGGTCGAGTGTGTCGATTGAGCCGCGCTTGAACACTTCACGCAGGAACATTTCGCACAATGTGGTGGGAAGCTGGTAGATAAGTCGGGCAATACCAAGGTTGTCATAGCTGACAACCTCTTTCTCTGTGTCAAACACCTTGCCGACCTCAAGAGCAACCTGAGCATCCTTGAATGAGCCTGCAAGCTCCTTGATACCCTCAACAACAGTACCGATACCGATGAGGCAGTGAATAAATGCCTCGCTGTTAAGTGAATCAGCAATAGAGCGTGCGAGCTTTTCGAGGTCTCTTGTTTCGATATTGGGTCTTACTTCCTTGACAAGAGCAATATCTGTTTCGTTGATGTTTATAACAAAATCCTTTGTCTTGTCGGGGAAGAGATTCTGAATGATATCGAAAATAGAGATATCGTTGTGCTCGGGAATGCGGATAAGAAGTACAACACGGGATGTATCGGTTGTGAACCTAAGCTCCCTTGCCTTGAGATAGATATCGCCGGGCAGGATGTTATCGAGCACGACGTTTTTGATGAAGTTACCTCTGTCGTATTTCTCGTCATAGAGAGATTTTACGCTGCCGAGAGAAAGTGAGATAACGTCGGCATATTTCTTTGAAAGCTCGTCGTTACCGTCGACAAAAACAACGTACTCCGGGCGCAGTGCAGAACCGAAAGGCTTGTAAGTCTGACCGTCCACCGTGAACATTTCGTTACGCACAAGATACTCCTCAAGCGGGAAAGAGCAAACCTCGCCTATTCTGCCGAGATCGCTGCAGGAAATAATTGTGCCTGTTTCGTCTATAACGCCTACGGATCTGCCGATAGCGTCACGCATCTGGTGAATCATACCCTGAAAAAGTCTGTTTGACATCCGGAAAACCTCCATAACGATGTTTTGGACAAAGTGCCCATAATGACAATGTACATTTTACACAATTTTTTTCGATTTTGCAATAGTTTTTACGATATTTTTCGTTTTCTTTCGTAAAGTTGCAAAAAAACATCTCTCCGATTTGTATCTATTGCCAAAAACAGCTGTCGGAAAGCACTCCGAAAACATTGGCAAATTGCACAAGCGTATACATTCTCTGCCCGACTGTCACCCTTTGTTCAGGTGGATATAAAGTAAAATTAGTTGACTTTATTAAAAAATCTTGGTATTATCATTACATACTGTTAGCAGAGCGGCTATATCTGCTATCAAAAAATTTTTCACGGGAGGAACCGAAATGAAAAAATTCTTATCAATCATTATGGCTCTTGTCATGGCTCTTAGCGTTTGCTCAGTTATGGCTTTTGCCGCTGACACCGAAAAGTCACTCATCGGCGACAGCATCATTCTCGCAACAGGCTCCGAAAAGGGCACTGCTTCAAAGTTCGCTTTCGGCGAAACAGTTTACGGTAAGGTTGCCGCAGACGAAGTTGCTTGCTACGCACTTTATGTTGACGCAGCAAAGAACGTCACTTTTTCACTCAGAGCAAGTGAAAAGGTAGAGATAACAATCGAGAAGTCTGACGGAACTGACGTAACAGTTCTTACAAAGGACAGCTCCTACGACAAAACAGTATCTCTCAGCAACGCTCACTACTACATAACTGTAAAGAACTACGTTGAAGTTCCCGAAGATAACGGTGACGACGACACAACAGTAGATTCAGACATCGGCACAATGAGCACAGAAGATGCAGCAGCTACAGAGTACTTCTTCCGTGCTACCTGCGACGATATGCCCACTCTTCTTCTTAACATCAACAAGAAGGAAGCTGAGCTTATCTCCGGTCAGAGCGTACAGCTCGTACTTTCCGACATTACAGTTGAAAACCTCAACTACTTCTGGAGAGTATACGACGATCCCGAAACAAAGATCAACGAAAGAGAAGTTGCTTCCGTTACACCTGACGGTCTTGTTACTGTCAAGATGCCCAACAGCTTCTTCAATAAGGATACAGAAATCAAGGTTCAGGCTGTTATCTACTACGACAACACTGAATACACAAAGTCCTGCACAATCAAGGCTATCCCCGCAAACATCTTCCTTGACCCCTACTTCGACACAAGCGATGAGTATTCACTTAAGCTCGGTGTAGGTGCATACAGAGGTATTATTGCTACAACAAACATCGCTGACGGTAAACTTATCTGGACAAGCGATGACGAAAACGTTGCAACAGTATCTTCTTCCGGCAAGATCACTGCTACAGGTATCGGCCAGACAACTGTCAAGGTTGCTGTTGAAGGCACAGCAATCTCCCGTTCAATCAAGGTAACAGTTACCGATAACTATGTATCTGTTATGGGCATCACCTTCGATTCTCATACAGCAAGCTTCAGAGCAAACGAGAGCGTTGCACTTACATACAAGTTTGAAACAATGCCCGACAACGGCAAGGCTCCCACAAACAGCAAGGTTACATTCACCTCCAGCAACCCCGAAATCGCAACAGTTGATGTTGACGGTAACGTAACAGGTGTTGCAGAAGGTACAGCAACAATCACAGTCACAACTGAGGACGGCAGCTACACAGACGAGTGCACAGTCACCGTTACTAAAGCTATCCCCAACTGGCTTATGGTTATCATCGCTCCTCTCAGAGCTCTCTATAACCTCATCCTTATGATTCTCGGCAAATAATTAACATAGCACAAGCAAAAGGGATGTATCCTGATGGATACATCCCTTTTTCAATGACCGATGCGGCTTAAAACTCGGTCAGTTTTCAATTATTACGCTGCGTTATCGGCAAGTTTTTTCTCAAGCTCTTCGGCGGTTTCAATCATTGTTTCGGCAAATATAGCGTAGCCCTGCTGAGGGTCGTTGACAAATACATGTGTCACCGCACCTACAAGCATACCGTTCTGTACTATAGGACTGCCGCTCATACCCTGAACAATACCGCCTGTTTTTTCAAGCAAATCGTCATCTGCAACTTTAATTACCATATTCTTCTCTTCGCCGTCACCACGGTGTATTTTAGTTATTTCTATATCAAAATACTCCGCCTCACCGCCATCTACGGTGGAAACAATCTGAGCCTTGCCTGTCTTAACCTCGCTGCTCAGTGCAACGGGGATTTTCTTTGCAGAGCTGTCCTTTTCACTCGCAACTCCGTATACTCCGTCTGAACCGTTTATATACAGTTCACCGAGCACATCGTTGCCGAAAACTCCGCATAACTCACCCGGCGTTCCGGATGTTCCCTTAACACAGCCGCGGATAATAACGTTCAACATATCGCCGCTTCTCAGCGGGATCACATCGCCCGTATCCATGTCACATATCGCGTGTCCGAGACCTGCGACAGTGCCCGTAATGTTATCGACAAAGGTGACCGTGCCCACACCGGCAGAGGAATCACGCACCCACATACCGAGCTTGTATTTACCGTCTGCATTATCTTTTGCAGGCACAACTTCAACCGTCTTTGTCTTACCGTCACGTATCAGCTTCACGCTCAGCTTTTCGCCATGGCTTTCTTCTGCCGCGCGTGAAACTTCATGATTGGAGGTTACTGCCACACCGTTAATCTCTTTGATTACGTCGCCTTGCTTAATGCCCGCTTTCTTCGCAGGTGCAACGGTCGCATTGCCTGAAGCGAGCGTACCGACACCTGCCACAATCACACCGTCTGCAAAAATGCGCAGACCGAATACGTTTCCGCCAAGGGTAACATATCGCCGGTGTACCACCGTTACAGTCGAATTTTTGACGGGGATTGTGCCCCAAAGCTTGATCTCAGCAGGATAACTCCGTGCGAAATCACTGCCATCAGCAGGCACTGCCTCTTCACATTCGCAGCTGAACAGCGGATTACCCGTATCTGTTGACTGAGCATCCGCCGTAACAAACGACTCGGGAAGATAAGCCGCACCGTAGCCGACAAAGCAAAAAACAAGAACGCAAACCACAGAAAAAACGGCACTGACAATCTTAATCGTTCTTTGCATAACTCACCTCCAAAAAGGAGAAAAGTAAGCCGCAGATATAATTTGTGCCGTCAATTAAAAAATAACAAAGGTAATTTTTATAAAAAACAGCTCCGTTGAAATTATCAACGGAGCTGTAGTGTTTAGTGTATTAAATTTTTTAATTAATACATTCCGCCGCCCTGTGCTGCCATTGCTGCTGCAGTTGCTGCATCAGCCTGGGGGTCGGGCTTATCGGTTACAAGAGACTCTGTTGTGAGCACCATTGCAGCGACAGAGGATGCATTCTCAAGAGCAGAACGTGTAACCTTTGTCGGGTCAAGGATACCTGCCTCGAACATATCAACGTAACCGTCGGAAGCGAAGTTGTAGCCGTAACCTGTCTTGCCGCTTGTGCGGATTTCGTTTACGATAACACTGCCTTCAAGACCTGCGTTTGCGGCAATCTGGCGAACAGGAGACTCAAGAGCCTTGAGAACGATCTTGATACCTGTCTTGATATCAGCATCGTCTGTTGTGTCAAGAAGAGCCTCAACAGCGGGGATAGCGTTGATAAGTGCAACACCGCCGCCTGCTACGCAACCCTCTTCAACAGCTGCTTTTGTAGCTGCAAGAGCGTCCTCAATGCGGAGCTTCTTCTCCTTCATCTCTGTCTCTGTAGCTGCACCGACACGGATAACTGCAACACCGCCTGCAAGCTTTGCAAGGCGCTCCTGAAGCTTCTCACGGTCGAAATCGGATGTTGTTGTACCGATCTGAGTTCTGATCTGTGCAACTCTTGCTGCGATTTCAGCCTTATCGCCTGCACCGACAACGATGATTGTGTTTTCCTTGGAGACCTTTACCTGACGTGCACGGCCAAGCTGTGTGATCTGTGTATCCTTAAGCTCAAGACCAAGCTCCTCTGTGATAACTTCGCCGCCTGTGAGAGTTGCGATGTCACGGAGCATCTCCTTACGTCTGTCACCAAAGCCGGGAGCCTTGACACCTACGCAGGTGAATGTGCCGCGGAGCTTGTTGACAAGGATTGTGGAAAGAGCCTCGCCCTCAAGATCTTCTGCAACGATAACAAGCTTTTTGCCTGCGTTGAGAATCTGCTCGAGAAGAGGAAGAATCTCCTGAATGTTGGAGATTTTCTTATCTGTGATAAGGATGTAAGCGTCGTCAATAGCAGCTTCCATCTTGTCTGTATCTGTTACCATATAGGGAGAGATATAGCCGCGGTCAAACTGCATACCTTCAACGATATCGGAATCAGTAACAGCAGTCTTGCTCTCTTCAACAGTGATAACACCGTCAGCAGAAACCTTCTCCATAGCGTCAGCAATAATCTTGCCGATATCAGCATCTGCAGAAGAGATAGTAGCAATCATCTCAATATCAGCAGAGCTGGAAACGGGCTTGGAGTTTTCTTTAACTGCTGCTGTAGCAGCCTCAACTGCAAGCTTAATACCCTTCTTGACTACCATCGGGTTTGCACCTGCGGTAACGTTCTTGAGGCCCTCACGAACAAGTGCCTGAGCAAGAAGTGTAGCTGTTGTTGTACCGTCACCTGCTACATCGTTTGTCTTTGTAGCAACTTCCTTTACAAGCTGAGCACCCATATTTTCGAATGCGTCCTCAAGCTCAACTTCCTTAGCGATTGTAACACCGTCGTTTGTGATGAGGGGTGCACCGTACTTCTTATCAAGAACTACGTTTCTGCCCTTGGGGCCGAGTGTAATTTTAACTGTGTCGGCGAGCTTGTCAATACCCGCCTGAAGAGCCTTGCGGGCATCTTCACCGTAAATAATCTGCTTTGCCATTTTTCATTTCCTCCTATTATTCGATAACTGCGAGGATATCGCTCTGGCGTACGATTGTGTACTCTTCTTTGCCGAGCTTAACCTCTGTGCCTGCATACTTGCCGACGATAACCTTTTCGCCGACCTTTACGTACATTTCAACTGTTTTGCCGTCTACTTCACCGCCGGGGCCTACAGCAACGATTTCTGCATACTGGGGCTTCTCCTGTGCGGATGCGGCAAGGATGATGCCGCTCTTTGTTGTTTCTTCAACAGCCGATGCCTTTACGACAACTCTGTCTGCAAGGGGTCTGATAGTCATTTATTACTCCTCCTGAAAAGTATTATTGATTTCGTTTTAGCACTCGACACTCTTAAGTGCTAAAATCTATTTTAACGCTTTTTTTATAAAATGCAAGCCCTTTGTGTAAATTTATGTAAATAATCTATCTTTTTACAATTCCTTAATATTTCATTTCTGTGTCATCTCACCGTAGGCAAGCGGCACTTTACCTACTATTATGGTTTCAGCAACGAGCATATTCATAGTATATGCAGTCGTAACCGTAGCGGTCGGGAATACTATAAGCAGCGTAACCGTTGTTTTGAGAAAAATCTGATGTCTCGTCTGGTTTACTCCCGCACTGCTGAATTCATTTATAAAATGTGTCTGAGCACTGCCCGTAAGGCTTATTATCACGTTCAGCCTCGGACCTCTGCCGTTGAGCAGTGCAAGACCCGTCAGTGAGCCGAGCGGCACACCGAGCTGTTTTCCGTCAAGGTTGCTTAAGTTTGCAGCAACCGCAGTATTGATGCCGGATTTTATCTGATTTATCCTCATCGCATCCGTCTGTACGGAAACAATATTCCCGTTTGCATCGCGAACTATTTCAACAAGCGATGAATAATCCGCACCTGCCGAGCGTAAAATATCGGGCACTGCAGCACCTGCAACAGTCGCCGCATAATTCTGTGCCTGCACAACGGCAGTGTTTCTCACTATCGGTCTGAGCCTTGCATCAATCAGCAGAAACAGTATAACGGCAACCATAATAAAACATATAATAATGAATATGTATTTTCTGTATCTTTTCGGTCTGTAGTACCGCAACTCCTCTCCTCCCCGAAAAACTCTGACGTGCGTAATAACCCACTATAAAATATTATATGCCCTCTTTAATATAAATGTAACTATTTAACACACCGGCACTCTTGACTAATCGGTAAAATCAATGTAAAATAAGAGCATAAATGAAAAGAAACGGAGAAACAATAATTATGAGTAAGCAGTACGATCCCGATATAGTAAGCGTAATCGACGAAGACGGTAAGGAGCACACCTTTGAAGAGCTCGACAGAATTGAGACCGACAAGGGCAAGTACGTTGCTCTTCTCCCCATTTTCGACGATGCAGACGAGCAGCTTGAAGACAGCGGCGAAATAATCATCCTCAAGGTCAGCGAAGAAAACGGCGAAACATACCTTGCAGCTATCGAAGACGATGCTGAGTTTGAAGAAGTCGGCAACCTTTTCGAAGACCGACTTATCGACCTTTTCGAGCTTGAAGAGGGCGAAAGCGAAGAATAATAAAAACTAAATAATCCCCTGCCTTGTGCGATAAAATTACGGCAATACTAACCCAACACTCATATCTTAGGGAAGCCGTCTCCGTTCAGCGGATTGCAGACCTCCCGTCTTTAAGACGGACGAAGGGAGCGTGAACCTGCGGGAGGCCACCCACCTGCTTTAAACGCAGGTTATTATTCGCCGTATGACGGCTTGGCGGGGTTTTATAAAATAAAGGTGAAAAGTTTTGAAAAAGATAATTGATTCCAACATATACGGTCTGCTGCCCGTAGACGGCGGCTTCCTTTACATAAAGCCCGAGGTTATGCCCGACGGCAGAACGAGAGCAGATTTCTTCGGCTATGAGGCAGCTACACAGCGCACCATGCCTATTACAAAGTGGACTTATTTCGAGGGCAAATTCGGCCCTGCATACAAAGAGATATGCTCACAGATAAAGGACTATGTCAACTGCGAAACAGGTACACTTTCCAATAACCACACCGTGCTTATCTATCCCGACGGCGATGTAGGCATATTCAACGCAAGAGGCGTCGCAGTATGGACAGGCAACCTCAAATATAACGACTCTCCCGCAAGAGGTATTGCTCCTGACGGTAAAGCCTTCTGGAGTGTTGTGCCTGACCTCAACGCAATCATCTGCTACGCAGTCGACGAAAGACGTGTGCAGATGCGTATCGGCGGCGGTCAGTCAACAGCCTTTGTCGAGCCCGTATCAATAATCCGCTACAATGACAGATTGTTCATCTGCAATAAAGGCTCAAACAAAGTGCGTACAATCACTCTCGGTAACTATGCCGTCAGCGATTATCTCGAGTTTGACGAGCCTGTACTCAAGTACTTCATCGCAGGTGAAAACGAGTTTGTAAAGCTCGAATCAGGTCTCTACCAGCTTTAATCAGCATATAACAAAAATCGGTGTAAAAACTTTCGTTTTTTACACCGATTTTTTAAAGGAAATAAAAAAAGATGAAGAACGGACAAACCGAGCAAAACCAAGGCTTAAGCCTTGATTTTGCTTGCCCGAAGGCGTACAAAGGTACGACGAGGGGCTAGGTTTGTACGTAGTATAAAACAATAAATTTTCTCAATTCAGATTTTTAATAAAATTATTGGGGAGCTAACAGGCTTTGTCCTGCAGCTCCCCTTAATTTATATGGTTTTATACGATCTTCGCTTTTTTTACGTTCCTGTAAATTACTCTTCGATATTGATGCCTCTCTGCTTTCTGAGTTCAGCAAGCTCGCTGAATACCTTGTTCTTCTTTGCACCTGTAAGGTCGTAGAAGAAGAGCGGTATTGCACAAAGAAGAAGGCTGATACCTGGAACAATTGTTACGAGTGAGAACATTGCAAAGTTCTGTGTTGATGACATATTGTTGATAGCCTGAGCAACCGCCTCACCGCTGCCGACGTTGAGCTGAGCCACGTCAATGTGAACGATAATGTACATAACAATTATCATAACAGTTGCAAATGCATTACCGATTTTATTGACAAACGACTGGCAGGCAGAGCCGAGACCTGTGTTTCTAAAACCTGTTTTCCACTCCATAAAATCAAGGCAGTCACATACCATTGCGAATGAAACGTTGTTGATAACACCGAGCGGAATTGCGGAAATAAGCATAAACGGAATACAGATAAGAAGATTCTTTGTAGTCCAGCCTATGATAAGTGTAAGACAGCTTGAAGCAAAACCGCCAAGGCAGGATACAATCATAATGTGTTTGTATTCAAACTTCTTGTAAAGCTTGGGCAGAACAAGCATTGCACCGAACATACCGATAGCGGCACAAACCTGAATAACAAGAGCAACGTTTGAAATGTTCTTGTTGATTTCCTCAACAGTCTGAGGAGCCTTGGAGCCGAGGTAGAAGCCCGAATAACGTGCAACGTGGGGAGCAGCAGCCTGAAGCATATATCTGCCGAATGA
>JAZSEX010000073.1:0-12118 GCA_045531935.1 Acutalibacteraceae bacterium
TTTCGGTCAGCATACACTTATCAAGTGCAGCTTCAAGAGCATTTGCTTTATCAACGTAGCCGATGTGTGAGAGAAGCATTACTGCAGCACGCAGCATTGAGCAAGGGTCTGCATAAGCACCGCGGCCTTCCCGGATCATTCTGGGTGCTGAACCGTGGATTGCTTCAAACATAGCGTACTTCTTACCTATGTTAGCACTGCCTGCAGTACCTACGCCGCCCTGGAACTCGGCAGCTTCATCAGTGATAATATCACCGTAGAGGTTTGGAAGAACGAAAACCTTGAAATCACGGCGACGCTTGGGATCGATAAGCTTTGCTGTTGTGATATCGATATACCATTCGTCTGTTGTGATTTCGGGATACTCTTCACCGATGCGTTTACAGATTGAAAGGAACTTACCATCTGTGGTTTTGATGATATTTGCTTTAGTGATGATTGAAACTCTGTCCTTGCCGTTTGCACGTGCATAGTTGTATGCAAGACGGGCAATACGCTCAGTACCCTCAGTTGTTGTTACAACAAAGTCTGTAGCCAGGTCATCTGTAACATTTACACCCTTTGAGCCTACAGCGTATGCACCTTCTGTATTTTCACGGAAGAATGCCCAGTCAATGCCTTCTTCAGGAACCTTAACAGGACGAAGGTTACAGAAAAGGTCAAGTGCCTTTCGCATAGCAACGTTAGCACTTTCGATATTCGGCCACGGGTCGCCTGCCTGGGGTGTTGTTGTCGGGCCTTTGAGGATAACGTGGCAAGCTTTCAGTTCTTCCATTACGTCATCGGGGATAGCTTTGTTGGCAACAACACGGTTTTCTATTGTAAGACCGTCGATTTCTTTAAACTCGACTTTACCGCTTGCAACTTCGTCCGCAAGCATATAGCGGAGAACTCTTTCAGCCTCTTTGCAGATTATCGGGCCGATACCGTCGCCGCCGCAGATACCGATAACAATTTTATCGAGCTTTGCGTAATCTGTGAAATCGCCGATTGACTTGATTCTTTCATTTCTTTCAAGCTGCTCACGAAGAAGGTCTGCGTATTTTTCAGCAGCTGCTTTGATTTGTGCTTCGTACATTTTTATGCATCCTTTCCGTTTTCTCTTGTATAATTGAGAAGTCCGCCTGCGAGAATCATATCTCTCTGACGGTCTGAAAGGTCGTAACAGAGAATATATTCCTCGTTCTTGGTTTTGTTAATAAGTTTAACTTCTTTACCTGCTGTGATTTCTGCTTTTACATCAGGCAGGCAAAGAACATCGTTCTGATCTATCTTGTCATAATCATCTGAATTCTTGAATGTAAAGGGGATAATACCTGCGTTTATAAGATTTGCACAGTGGATACGTGCGAATGATTTAGTGATGACGCACTTGATACCGAGGTAAAGAGGAACAAGAGCAGCGTGCTCACGTGATGAACCCTGACCGTAGTTAGCGCCGCCGATAATCATACCGCTGCCTTCACGCTTGCAGTTTTCTGCAAAGTGCTCGTCACACTGACGGAAGCAGAAGTTTGAAAGATAGGGAATATTTGAACGGTAGGGAAGAATCTTTGCACCTGCAGGCATAATATGGTCAGTTGTGATATTATCGCCAACCTTGAGTACTGCCTTTGCTTCGATGCTGTCAGGAAGAGCAACGCTTGTCGGGAAGGGCTTTATGTTGGGACCGTATTTGATTTCTACGGAATCAGCCTCTTCAACCGAAGCGGGAAGCTCAACCATATTGTCGTTGATAAGGAAACTGTCTGGCATTTCGATGCCGGGGAATTCACCGAGAGATCTCGGGTCGGTAAGTACACCGGTAATTGCACTTGCAGCAGCTACTTCGGGGCTTACGAGGTAGATACCTGCATCTGCAGTACCTGAACGACCTTCAAAGTTTCTGTTGAATGTACGGAGTGATACACCCTTTGAATTGGGTGACTGACCCATACCGATACAGGGACCGCAAGCAGACTCAAGAATTCGGGCGCCTGCACCGATCATATCTGCGAGTGCACCGTTAAGTGAAAGCATTGTAAGAACCTGCTTTGAACCGGGTGCGATAGAAAGGCTGACATCGGGATGAACTTTCTTACCCTTAAGAATAGCTGCGACTTTGAGCATATCCATAAGTGAAGAGTTTGTACAAGAACCGATACAGACCTGGTCTACTTTGATTTCACCGATTTCTGTTACGGATTTTACGTTATCGGGCATATGGGGCATTGCTGCAAGGGGGGCAAGAGTTGAAAGATCAATATCGATAATCTTTTCGTACTCAGCATCATCATCTGCTTTAAGTTCTGTCCAATCTTCCTCACGACCCTGTGCAGCGAGGAAGGCTTTGGTGTTTTCATCTGAGGGGAAAACAGAAGTAGTAGCACCGAGTTCGGCACCCATATTTGTAATAGTAGCTCTTTCGGGAACGGAAAGTGTCTTGACACCATCACCGCCGTATTCGATAATTCTGCCGACACCGCCTTTGACGCTCATAATTCTGAGAACTTCAAGGATTACGTCTTTAGCGGCAACCCAGGGACTGAGTTTGCCTGTAAGATTAACCTTTACAACGTTAGGCATCGGAATATAATATGTGCCGCCGCCCATAGCAACAGCTACATCCATACCGCCTGAGCCGATTGCAAGCATACCGATACCACCGCCTGTTGGAGTGTGGCTGTCGGAACCGATAAGAGTTTTACCGGGCTTGCCGAAACGCTCAAGATGTACCTGATGGCATATACCGTTACCGGGTCTTGAATATCTGAGACCTCTTTTTTTAGCAACGCTCTGAATAAAACGGTGGTCATCAGCGTTTTCAAAACCTGTCTGAAGAGTATTATGATCGATGTATGCGACTGAGAGCTCAGTTTTAACTCTCTCTACTCCCATAGCCTCAAACTCAAGGTATGCCATTGTACCTGTAGCATCCTGAGTAAGTGTCTGGTCAATTTTGAGTCCGATTTCCGTGCCAGGTATCATTTCACCGCTGACAAGGTGACTCTTGATTAGCTTTTGTGCTATATTGTAGCCCATGTTTTTGTACCTCCGTGAAAACATATATTGTAATATTAAAGCAAAATAAGTTCGATGTCAATCTAAATCTTTAAAAATACAATATATTGTGAAAGTAATTAAAAAAAGTTACATTATTATGTTGATTGTTTATAAAAAAAATGCTATAATAATCGATAAACTTAATGATGTTTTGAAGGATATGGATAAAATGGCAGAGACAAAGAAAAAAAGCCCGAACAATAAAAAATCGACACAGAACAGCAGAGGTAATGCTTCTTCTGCTAAAAAGCCCGTGGCGAAAAATAACTCTAAGAAGCATAATGATAAATCATTGGCAAACAAGCAGATAATTTCGTGCATACTTTTTGCGGTTGCACTGTTTTGGTTTTGTGTTATTGTGATTCCGAGCGGTGTTGGTGCCGATGAAAACAATGCATGGCATAGTATAAAAAATGGTTTTTTTGCTATTTTCGGTATGTGTGCCTGTGCAATTCCTCCGATGCTGATTTATGCTTCAGTTGGTATAGCAAAAGACAAACCGATAAATAACATTGCTGTGCGTCTTGGGGGTATCGGTGCGGCTCTTCTTATGCTTTCTTCACTTTTACATATTTTTTCACATAAGGCAATTTATCTGAAAGAAGTGTCGTTATCGGAACAGGTGACGGAAGCGTGGGATAAAGGCTTTAATTTTATTAATTCCGGTGTATTCGGTTCTTTTTTTGGTGGCCTTATTTCAGGCTGGTTCGGCAAATGGGGCGCAGTTGTTACAATGTTTATTGTACTTTTTGTATTGATAATGCTTCTTACAGGCGTTACTATGTCGCGTCTTATTGAGTTTTTTTCATCTGTTTTTTACCGAGCCTCTGATTCGGTACAGGAACGCATTGCTGAAAGAGAAAATAACAGACCGAAATCTCCGGAAAGACGAAAAACGCTTAAAAAGGACGATGAGGAATATAAGATTCCGCAGAGTGAAGACGTCTTTGACGATGATTATAATGACTCTTCCAAAGAAATTACTCGTTCACGTAAGCATTCTGTAAAAGCTGCGGAAGTTGTACCCGTTGATTTTGTTGATGTGACGGATGTATCGGAAGAAACGCCTGATGTGCCAAGCTTTGAACCTATGCCGGTTCCTGATTTTGCTGTAACAAATTCAAGTGATGTTGGAGCTGAAAAGGCTCAAGAGACAGTAGATAATAACGGTAACGTTCTGCCTTTTGAGGTTGATGAACAGCATAAAGAACCGGCAGATATTCCGATATCAAAAAAGCCTGTCAAGGATGCTGAAGAGGTTATTAAGCTGATTAATAACGCAAATGAAGAAAAGCTTGAGCAGACAGCTGATGGTGAGGAAACGGGTGATAATACAGAAGATGAGCCTGAACGTGAATATGTATTGCCTGACGTAGAGTGTCTTGCACAGGCTCAGAGTTATGGCGACGCCGATATCAAGGAAGAACTTACCGCAAATGCAAATAAACTTGTTGAAACACTCAGAAGCTTTAATATCGAAACAAAAATCGTTGATATTGCACGCGGTCCTTCTGTAACACGATATGAAATTCAGCCTGCCCCAGGTATTAAAATCAGCCGTATTGCAAACCTTGCAGATGATATTGCGATGAATTTGGCTGCTTCAGGTGTCCGTATTGAAGCACCGATTCCGAATAAAGCAGCGGTCGGTATTGAGATTCCTAATAAGACAAGACTTACAGTAAGCCTTCGTGAAATTATTGATTCACCTCAGTTTAAATCTGCGACAAGTAAGCTTAACGTTGCACTCGGCAAAGATATTTCGGGTAACGTAACCTGTACTGATCTTGCGAAAATGCCTCACTTACTTATTGCAGGTACTACCGGTTCAGGTAAATCAGTTTGTCTGAATGCGATGATTATCAGCATTCTCTTTAATTCAAATCCTGATGAGGTCAAGCTTATTATGATTGACCCAAAACAGGTTGAGTTTACCGTTTACAGGGATATACCGCATCTTATGGTTCCTGTTGTTTCTGACCCCAGAAAAGCTGCCGGTGCACTTGCCTGGGCTGTTTCGGAAATGACCAAGAGATATAAGATGTTCTCCGAAAAAGGTGTCCGCGATATCAAGGGTTATAATAAAATGGCGGCAAAAGATCCTGAAATGACACCTATGTATCAGATAGTTATATTCATTGACGAGCTTTCTGACCTTATGATGGTAGCACAGAATGAGGTTGAAGATTCTATCTGCCGACTTGCACAGATGGCTCGTGCCGCAGGTATGCACCTTGTTATTGCTACACAGCGTCCGTCTGTTAATGTTATTACCGGTATTATTAAAGCTAATATACCGAGCCGTATTGCTCTTTTTGTCTCATCTCAGGTGGACTCCAGAACGATTATTGATACTGCCGGTGCCGAAAAGCTTCTGGGTAACGGTGATATGCTCTTTAACCCTGTCGGTGTTTCAAAGCCTGTTCGTCTTCAGGGATGCTACGTTTCGGATGAAGAAGTAGAACGTGTTGTCGATTTCATCAAGGCTCAGGGTGAATGTGAGTACGATAATGATGTTATGGAAGAAATCGAGAAACAGGCAGTTGCTGAAAAGAAGAAGGAAGGCTACCACGTTGATGCTGATGCTTCTCCTGACAGCGGTGCAGATGAGGAGACAATGAAGGCGATAGCCGTTGTTGTTGAACATCAGATGGCTTCTACTACTCTTCTTCAGCGTAAGCTTAAAATCGGTTACGCTAAGGCGGCAAGAATAATGGATGAACTCGAAGAGAAGGGTGTTATCGGTCCGTTTGAAGGCAGTAAACCGAGAAAAGTACTAATGAGTAAACAACAGTTTAATGAAATGCGTGCTCTCAATGATCTTGACGGTTTCGTCGGCGTTGACAGCGGCAACAGCAGTGAGGAATAATAAATGCCATTTTTTCCTATTGATATGCAGCAGGTGCAGGAGCGCGGCTGGGATGAAGTTGATTTTGTATATGTCAGTGGTGATGCTTATGTCGATCACCCCAGCTTTGGTGCATCTATAATATGCCGTGTACTTGAAAGCAGGGGATACAGAGTCGCTTTTCTTGCACAGCCTGATTGGAGAAAAAATGATGATTTTATGCGGTTTGGGAGGCCTCGTCTTGGTTTTATGGTGAGCAGCGGCAACATTGATTCTATGGTTGCGCATTATACAGCTGCAAAAAAACACAGAAGTGACGATGCTTATTCTCCTGGCGGCAAATCCGGAAAAAGACCCGATCGTGCTGTAATTGTTTACTGTAACAAAATCAGAGAAATTTATGGTGACGTACCGATAATTATCGGTGGACTTGAAGCTTCGCTTCGCAGATTCGCACATTATGATTATTGGGACAACAAGGTAAGACGCTCGATTCTTTTTGATTCTCAGGCTGATATTCTTTCCTATGGTATGGGTGAAAAGCAGACGATAGAGATTGCCGATCGCCTTAATGCAGGTGAGCATATATCTCAGCTAAGAGATATCAAGGGTACGTGTTATATATGTGACGTGCGTGAAACACCTCTTATGGGTGCTGAGTGTCCGTCATTTGAAAACGTTGTTGCAAATAAAAAAGAATACGCAGTTTCCTGTCGCGTTCAGATGAATGAAGCTGACCATATACGAGGTAAGCTTGTTAAGCAAAGACACGGAAACAGAATGCTTGTGCAGAATCCGCCGATGCCTCCTCTTACAACTGAAGAGCTTGATGCGGTGTATAAGTTGCCATTTATGCGTGCCGTTCACCCTTGCTACGAAAAAGAAGGCGGAGTACCTGCTATTACTGAAGTTGAGTTTTCAATTACTCACAACAGAGGTTGCTACGGTGCATGTAATTTTTGCTCACTTGCGTTTCACCAGGGCAGGTTTATTACTTCACGTAGTAAGCAGTCAGTTGTTGAAGAAGCTAAATTGCTGACTACATTGCCCGGGTTTAAGGGCTATATTCACGATATAGGCGGACCTACAGCTAATTTCCGCAGACCTGCTTGTGATATTCAGCTTGATAAAGGCTTATGCAAGGGTAAGAAATGCCTTGCACCGAAGCCTTGTCCTAATCTGATTGCCAATCACGAAGAGTATCTTGATATATTGCGTGAAGTCAGAAAATTACCGAAAATAAAAAAGGTTTTTATCCGTTCCGGAATCAGATTCGATTACCTGATTGCTGATAAAGATGATGAGTTTTTCAGAGAATTGGTTGAACATCATATAAGCGGTCAGCTTAAAGTTGCACCTGAGCATTGCTCTGCTCAAGTGCTTGATGCAATGGGTAAGCCGCACATTGAAACTTATCTTGAGTTTGCCAAGCGTTATTTTGCTTACAACAAAAAGATAGGCAAGGAGCAGTATCTTGTACCGTATCTTATGTCTTCTCATCCGGGAAGCACTCTTAAGGATGCGGTTGAGCTTGCTTTGTTCCTTAAGAAAAATAAAATCCGACCTGAGCAGGTGCAGGATTTTTATCCTACACCGGGAACTGTTTCGACATGTATGTTCTACACAGGTCTTGATCCTTATACTCTTAAAGAGGTTTACGTTGCACGTAACGAACATGATAAGGCTCTTCAGCGTGCACTGCTTCAGTATTTCAATCCTAAAAACCGTGCTCTTGTATTAGAAGCGTTGAAGAAAGCCGGAAGAACTGATCTTATCGGAAACGGGCCTGACTGTTTGATAAGAGCTGAAAACAAGGCAAGCAACAACCCTTACAAAAAAAGAGGTAATAATTATGAGCGCAAGAAAAAGTACAAATAAGCTGATATCTGTAATAATAATTATTGTTTTAGCTATTATAATTTCTTTTGTTGGTTCTGAACTCGGATTATTTGAGACTGAGTCATCCTTGCCTATAGATGACGGTGCTTTTTCTGTGCATTTTATTGATGTCGGTCAGGGTGACTGTACACTTATAAAAACTATTAATGGTAATATGCTTATTGATGCCGGTGAAAACGGATATGAAACTACGGTTTTAAATTATCTCGAAGAACACGGTGTTACAGAGCTTGAATATTTTGTGGCTACGCATCCTCATTCTGATCATATAGGCGGAGCTGCAGAAGTTATTTCGGGTGTAACTGTTAAAAACGTAATTATGCCCAGATTATCATCAGCCAACACGCCTGCTACTAAAACATATGAAAAAATGCTGACAGCAATAAAACAATCAGGTGCTAAAGCTATTTCGGCTAAGCCGGGAAGTGAATACAGATTCGGTGATGTTGAATTTACAGTGCTTTCACCTTTTATTCAGGATGAAAATCTCAACAATATGTCTGTAACTCTTAAACTGACGTACGGTTCGCACAGCTTTATGTTTACGGGTGATGCTGAAAAAGAGGTTGAAAAACAGCTTCTTAATAAAGGTTATGATCTCAGTGCTGACGTTTATAAGCTTGCTCATCACGGCAGCACAACGTCAAATACTATAGATTTTTTTGATGCCGTTAATCCTGAAATTGCTGTAATATCTTACGGAGCTGATAACAGCTACGGTCATCCGCATGACGAAATAATAGAAATGCTTGAAGAGAAAAACGTAACCTATTATACGACAGCTGAATCCGGAACAGTTATAATAAAGGCTTCCGGAGACAAGCTTTGGGTTGAATAAAGCGGAGGTTGAAATGAGGCTTATAGTTGACAGAATTGAAAGCGATTTTGCTGTTTGCGAAGCAGAAGATATGAGCGTTATAAATATTCCGCTTTCCGAATTTTCTTTTGAGGTGTACGAAGGCTGTGCTTTAATATTTGATAACGGAAAATATTCTGTTGACGAAGAGTATGAGTCTGACCGCAGAGCAAAGCTTTTTGCTTTACAAAACAGTATTTTTGATGAATAATACTGCATTACAGGTATAATTTTTGTATGGTACGGCAAAGTGTTTTTTCTTGACAAAATACTATATATATGGTATTATAATTCAAATGATATCTTTAAGTGCGATGCTGTGACGTCGGCAAGATTGATTATAACTTAATCTGCGGCTTTTTGCCGAATTTTGTGCTGTCATCAAACCTTGCCGTGTTGCAAGGTTTTTTTTGAGAAAGGAGTTTAGTATGAAGGCATATTTTGAAAACTGCTATAAATATGAGAATGGCCAAATCTCAAAAACTTCTGTCCCTGCTCTTTCAGTTCAGGAGGACGGCAGCGACTTTGTTTTTAATAACTGTTTTATATTTCTCGCTTTTTGTGATGTACACGTTCATCTCAGAGAGCCGGGTTTTTTTTATAAGGAAAGCATAGCTACCGGTACGGCAGCTTGTGCAAGAGGCGGTTATACTGACGTTTTCTCAATGCCTAATCTTAATCCTGTTCCTGACAGTGTGCCTCATTTGAATGAACAGATTGGAATAATTAACCGCGATGCAGTCATAAATGTGCATCCGTATGCTTCAATAACTGTAGGACAGAAGGGTGAAGAACTGTCTGATTTTGAAGGGCTTGCCGATATGTGTGCGGGTTTTTCGGATGATGGCAGGGGAGTACAGAGCAAAGAAATGATGCGCTCTGCTATGAAAAAAGCCAAACAGCTTGATAAAATTATAGTTGCTCACTGCGAAGATAATTCACTGCTTAAAGGCGGATATATTCACGACGGTGAGTATGCAAAGATTAACGGACACAGAGGAATCTGCAGTGAAAGCGAGTGGAAACCGATTGAACGTGATCTGAAGCTTGCTGAAGAGATTGGTTGTAAATATCACGTGTGTCACATCTCGACTAAAGAAAGTGTTCAGATTATACGTGAGGCAAAAAGACGCGGTGTTGATGTAACCTGTGAAACAGGTCCGCACTACCTTGTTGTGAATGACAGTATGCTTAAGGATGAAGGCAGATTCAAAATGAATCCGCCCATACGCAGTGAAGAAGACAGACTGGCATTGATTGAAGGAATAATAGACGGCACAATTGATATGATTGCAACTGACCACGCACCTCACAGTGCAGAAGAAAAGTCCAAAGGACTTGAAGGCAGTGCAATGGGAATTGTTGGAATAGAAACAGCTTTTCCGATTCTTTATACAAAGCTTGTTAAAGAGGGAATTATAACTCTCGAAAAGCTTATAGAAGTGTTGGCGATAAATCCCAGAAAAAGATTTGGATTACCAGATACTGATGATTACTGTGTATATGACCTTGAAAAGTCTTATATTATAAATCCCGAAGATTTCCTTTCCAAAGGCAGGAGTACTCCTTTCGAAGGCGAAAAAGTTTTTGGTGAATGTAAATTAACTGTATGCGGAGGTAAAGCAGTATGGATATGCAAAAAATAATGAACTATAACAGAAAAATAGTTCTCGAAGACGGTAGCGAATATTTCGGCTACAGCTTCGGTTATGAGTGTGAAAGAGTATGTGAGCTTGTTTTTAACACAGCTATGCTCGGATATCAGGAAATTATTTCTGACCCGACTTACACCTATCAGGCTGTGGTTATGACTTACCCCATTATCGGTAACTGTGGTACTGCGGATGATGATTTTGAAACAAAAGTACCTTCTCTTGGCGGTCTTGTTGTAAGAGAGTATAATGATGTTCCTTCAAATTTCCGTGCAACAAAAACTCTTGCGGAAGTAATGGAAGATTATAAGATTCCCGGTATATACGGACCTGATACACGTGAGCTTACTCGTAAAATCCGTGATAACGGTACATGTAAGGTTCTGTTTACTTCTGTAGATACTTCAAAAGAAAAGGCACTTGAGATTCTTAATGCTACTGAAATACCTTCTGATGCAGTTGAAAAAGTAAGCTGTAAAAAGCGTTGGTACTCAAGAACACCTAATATGAAATATAATGTTGTTGCTATTGACTGCGGTATCAAGCTCAGCCTTATCCGCACACTCAATGCCAAGGGTTGTAACATAACTGTTGTACCGTTCAACACAACAGCAGAAGAAGTAATGAAAATGAAGCCTGACGGTATTTACATATCCGACGGACCCGGTAACCCTGAAGACGTACAGCCTGTTATTGAACTTGTAAAGACACTTAAGGGTAAGTGTCCGATTATCGGTGTCGGTCTCGGCCACGAGATTATCGGTCTTGCATACGGTGCAAAAACTTATAAAATGAAATTCGGTCACAGAGGTTGCAATCATTCCGTAAGATCTCTTATTAACGGTACTCTCCGCAACCATTTGCAGAATCACGGTTATGCAATTGATGCTGATTCTGTTAACGGTACAGAGCTTAAAATTACACATCTTAATGTTTTTGATAAAACAGTCGAAGGTATCAGCTGCGAGAAGGACAACGTTTACGGCGTTCAGTATCTTCCCAGCGAAGGTTCGACTTTCTACGACAGATTTATTACACTTATGAAGGGGGACAAGTAAGATGGCAAAAAGAACTGATATTAAGAAGGTACTTGTAATCGGCTCAGGTCCTATTGTTATCGGACAGGCCGCTGAGTTTGACTATGCCGGTACACAGGCTTGTCTTGCTCTTAAAGAAGAGGGTTATGAGGTTGTTCTCTGCAACTCTAACCCTGCTACTATTATGACTGATACAACTATTGCTGACAAAGTATATATGGAGCCTCTGACTCTTGAGTACGTTGCAAAGGTTATCCGTTTTGAAAGACCCGATGCTATTATTCCCGGTATCGGCGGTCAGACAGGTCTTAACCTTGCTATGCAGCTTGAGAAGAAGGGTATTCTTAAGGAATGCGGTGTTGAGCTTCTCGGTACAAGTAGCAAGAGTATTGAAATGGCTGAGGACAGAGAGCTTTTCAAAGAGCTTTGCGAGCGACTTGGCGAGCCTGTTCTTCCTTCACTTATTGCTAACACAATGGAAGAGGGTCTTTCAGCTGCAGAAGAAATCGGATATCCTGTAGTTCTTCGTCCTGCATTCACACTCGGCGGTACCGGCGGCGGTTTTGCTGATAATGAAGAAGAATGCCGTGAAATCCTTAAAAATGCTCTTGCTCTTTCACCCGTACATCAGGTACTTGTTGAAAAGAGCATCAAGGGTTACAAGGAAATTGAATATGAAGTAATGCGTGATGCTAACGATACCGCTATTGCCATCTGTAATATGGAAAATATCGACCCTGTCGGTATAAGTCGGAGGCCAAGCGGTCTTAGGAAGACAACTTAG
>JAZSEX010000005.1:0-6688 GCA_045531935.1 Acutalibacteraceae bacterium
TCGGTATCTGGTTTGAGCCGGAGATGATCTCTCCCGATTCTGACCTCTACCGTGCACATCCCGACTGGTGTATTCACGTGCCTGAGCGTGTAAACTCAATCGGCAGAAATCAGTACATACTCGATATGACACGCAAGGATGTTCGCGACAATATCTACGAGCAGATGTGTGCGATACTGAGCAACAACAATATTGACTACGTCAAGTGGGATTTCAACCGCAACATTTCCGAGGCCGGTTCAGCTCTTCTTCCGACAGAGCGTCAGCAGGAATTCTTCCACCGCTTTGTTCTCGGCACATACGAGCTTATGGGCAGAATTGTTGACACCTTCCCGCACATTCTTCTTGAAAACTGCTCAGGTGGCGGCGGACGCTTTGATCCCGGTATGCTCTGTTTCTCACCGCAGATATGGTGCAGTGACAATACAGACCCGATTGAGCGTCTTTCAATTCAGTACGGCACGTCAATCTGCTATCCTGTTTCAACTGTCGGTGCTCACGTTTCCGCTTGTGACCGTACAAGCTACGAAACAAAGGGTAACGTTGCGATGAGCGGCACATTCGGCTATGAGCTTGACCCGATTAAGCTCAGTGATGCAGATATTCGTATAATCAAGCAGCAGGTTAAGGACTACCACAAGTATTACGATACAATCCACTTCGGTGACCTTTACCGACTCATTAATCCTACCGAGGGCAAGTACCGCTGTGCGTGGGGCTACGTTTCGCAGGATAAGAATGAGGCAATCTTTACCTTTGTTACCATGCTCAGGAGTCAGAATCCTACCTTCTACGTAAGGCTTAAGGGTCTTGACCCCGATAAGTATTATTACGATGATGAAACCTGCGAGGTTCATTCAGGTGCTCTGCTTATGAAGGCAGGTCTGAACCTTAAGAATCTGCCTTGCTCCGACGGATCAAGCTTCGTAATACATCTTAAAGCTGTGGATAAAAAATAAGAACCAAAATAAAAAAGTAAAAAGGAGAAAAACACAAATGAAAAACTTCAAGCGTATTCTCAGCGTAGTTCTTTGTGTCTGCCTTCTTGCAACAGGCTCAATAGGTCTTGTAAATGCAGAAGATGCAGCTGCAACAAGCTATGCACCTACAAGAGTTTCTGTTGTAATCAACGGTGACACAACTTCATCCCGCGGTTTCTGCTGGTACACAGCAGCTCAGGCTGACACAAAGATCGAGCTTCAGGGTGTAGACGCTTCCGCTTACACTGTCGAAGACGTAGTCTGCGAAGAGTGGGAAGGCAACTTTATGCACAAGCTTGTTGTAACAGGCCTTGAGGCAGGCGTTACTTACACCTACCGTGTAGGTGACGGCGAAAACTGGAGCGACTGGGGCACATTTACTACCGATAACGGTGATGATAAAGTCAGTTTCATCAATATCGCAGACGTTCAGGCAAGCGATTACGAAGGCTTTATGAAGGGTGCAGATACTCTTACTGCTGCTTTCGCAACACTTCCCGGTGCAGACTTCGTTTCTAACTGCGGTGACTTCACAAACGACAGCACAAACGAAGAGTGGGATGCTTACGATCAGGCTTTCGCTGCTCTCAACAGAACTTATACTCTTGCTCCTGTATCAGGTAACCACGACGGTCTCGGCGTTGAGTACTGGTTTAACAATATGTTCGCACTCGACACATCAGAGAGTGTACAGATTAAGGATGGTGTAAACTATTCTTACGATTACGGCAATGCACACTTTGCTGTACTTAACACAAACGACCTTCTTTCAATCTCACAGGCACAGCTTAAGTGGCTTGAGAACGATATGAACTCAACAGATAAGGATTGGAAGATTGTTTTCTTCCACAAGGCACCGTATTCACTCGGTAAGGATGCTAAGTGGCCGGATGCTCTCTACCTTCAGAAGTCTCTTACAGACGTTCTTGATGCAACAAACGTTGACTTCGCTTTCTACGGTCACGATCATCAGTACATCCGTACAAAGCCCCTTACTGACAACAAGCTTGACGAGAACGGCACAACATACGTTCTCTCCGGTACAGCAGGCGGCAAGAGATATGAAGTTCGTCCCTTCCTCAAGAATCATTTCCTCGATGAAGACTTTATCGACAGAATTGTTATCCAGCGTGAAGGCGTAGGCTTTGAGAAGGAAGAATATATCGGCGGTTGCTTTGAGGCTGTTGAAATTAACGGTGATACTCTTACACTCAAGACATACATCGTAAACGATGCAACAGGCGAAACAATTCTTGTTGACGAGTACTCTGTAACAAAGAAGCTCGGCGAGAACAAGGCTACATTTACAGGTGACAACACAACATCAGAGTTTGAATACATTCTCGGTGTCGTTCCTTCATTCCTCGGCCTTGCCGCATATGCACTCGGCGAGTGGCTTCCTGAGTTCCTCTCACTTGTTCCCGAACTTCTTTACTCCGTAATCAAGTACGACGTATTCTGATAAACTGAATATCCGATAATTATGCGGCATCTTCCAAAAAGGAAGGTGCCGCAGCTTTGTTGATGATGCACTGCACTGTTATATTAATTATTATAATCCAAATCATATACCACATTCGCAAACATAATGTTAACAGCACACAGTGAACCGTTCCCTGTGTGTTTTCAGTAAATGAATTTTCGCTGTTTTTTGTTATAAACATTGACTTAAAGTATAAATTTATTTAAGATAAAATTATGAAATAAATTTTTAAAAAGGAGTGTCGGTTATAAAAAAAGCAAAGAAAATATTGTCATTATGTTTGATAATGGCTTTAATGATGGTTTCTCTTACTTTATCATCTGGCGCAACCGCTGCTGATGAGTTTTTCGGTGATTTGGGAAATTACTTATCTTATGCCGGATTTTCAACTGATGAATTGTATTATGAAATGGTTAACGGTTCTGAATATGTATATATAGTTGAAAACGGTGAAGCAACTATCTTGAATATACAGGTTAATTATTCGGGACCTGAAAAGAAGCCTTTTGTCTTGCCGACTGAACTTGGAGGTTATCCCGTAACAACCATTGGCTCGAGTGATAGAGAGCGTACAGTTGAAGTGCTGATATATTATGCTTATGGTTCTGACAGCGATGATGTAATGACTGAATACGATCCGAGCCTGAGATACGTATCTGAAATTGTTATTCCGGAAGGGTATAAGTATATTAAAGACAGAGCTCTAGCTAATTTTTCATGCGGAAAGGTTTCTTTCCCTAAGAGTATAAGGCAAATTTATGGTCAGGCATTTGAAGAGCTTTATACACATGTAGATGATAATAATGTGAAATATACTGTTTTACCTGAATGTGAATATGTATATGATAATTATTTTGCTTCGGTGGGTGTTTTTGTTTACAGACCTGTATATTTTCCTTCAAGAAAAACATCGAGTGATTCAGATGAAATGTTATTGCAAAAATTATATCAGGGAGAAATATATTTGCCATCAAATTTCAATAGTGAAATAATTAGAGATGTACTCTTCATATATGGTCCTAATCCTAATAATGAAGATGAAAGAGTATGGCAAGGCGATGAAAACGAGTCTTATGGCAAAAACACAACCATACATTGTTCGCCTGACAGTGAATTTCTGGAAGTTTTTAATGAGATAACCTGCCGTAATTACTATACTATCGTTACCGACGTAACACCAGCTGAATACATAGCATTCCCGTCCGAAACAGTCAATGTTAATGTTGGCGAGGTTATGGATTTAGAGGCTAAGACGTATCCTGACGAGGCTATATGGACAGCGTGTGATTACACTGTCAGCGACCCGAGTATAGTTAAGATTGATGAATATTCGGGACGTATTACCGCACTCAAAGAGGGTACTGTAACCGTTACTGCGACTCACTGCGAGCGTGGTTATGTAGACACTTGCACAGTCAACGTCACAACAAAGCCTGCTCCCGGTGTAAACGGCATTGAGCCTGCAACCGACACTCCTTACGTAACCTACGGCAACCGTGATTACAAAATCAATGTCACGGGCAGCCCGAGCAAAATTCAGGTTGTCCGCGACAACGGCGGCACAACAACAATCGACCGCAGAAAAGCACAGGTAACCTCAAACGGTGACACCGAAACATGGATTGTAAATATGCGAGTCGAAGCCGGTACGCATAACATCCGTGCAAAATACGGAAAGGTATGGGACGATAAGCTAACACCGTTTACCGTCAAATATGATTTACCCGGTGCATATTCGTTTGACCTTACCTACGAAAACGGAATCGGTAATTTTAATGTTGTCACCGACCCTGAGGTAATCAAAATACAGTTTGCACTTGACAACGGCTGTACGTTGACATACAGTCAGACCAAAAGCTATATCGGTGAAGACGGACTCCGCCATTGGGAGATTTTACGTAAAATCCCAAGTGATACAATTTTCACTCTCCGCACAAAGTACGGATATACCTGGACAGATACAAATTTTGAAGTAAACACAATAGTCTGACAATACGCAGTAGGGGCGACCTTTGGTCGCCCTTTTTTATTGTTTTATCAATTTTTCAATGTGCCCGCCGTTGGTGTCGTATTTCTTTTACCTCGGGCGGATGATATCCGCCCCTACAATATGGACGATTGAGGAATTGTTGTAAAAAATTAAACCAACATAAATTTTTGCAATCCTCCGTCACGGCTTACGCCGTGCCACCTCCTTTGAAAATGAGGTTATTTAACGGCATATCTGTTTTACGGCGGGCGAGCAAGTGAATCGCCCCTACGCGGATGACAGGACAATATAATATTGATAAATAATATATGAAAAATATTGGTAAAAAGCTATTGACATTCTTTGACTTTCGATATATTATAATGATAGTTTAGCACTCGGAATAAAAGAGTGCTAAAGTTAGCACAAGTCAGAAAGGGGATGGATCGGGTGCTGAATATGACCGAGCGAAAGCAGAAAATACTTGCCGCCGTGGTCGAAAGTTACATCCGCACAGGTGAGCCTGTCGGCTCAAAAAACCTGATGGGTGAGCTCGATTTTTCCGTTTCCTCTGCTACCATCCGTAACGAGATGGCTGACCTTGCCGAAATGGGCTACCTTGAACAACCTCACACATCGGCAGGCCGTGTGCCTACCACTCTCGGCTACCGATACTATATCGATAAGCTGATGAATAAAATGGAGCTTAACGAGGCAGATTGTAAGAGCATTGCCAAAACGGTTTCATCCGGCAGCGGCGACCCTGAGCAGCTGCTCGAAAAAGCAGGCGAGGTAATCGCAAACCTCACCAACTGTGCGGCAATAACAACAATGCCGGCAGGCGATAAGGCTACTGTCCGCAGGGCAGAGATTGTGCCCGTCAGCAATCGCACAGCGATGATTGTGCTCCTGACCTCGGCAGGTACGCTCAAGAGTAAGGCTTGCCGCAGCGATATGCCTATCACTCCGCAGACTGTCGAGCGTTTTTACAACGTGTGTGCTTCGCACTTTGTCGGCAGACCGCTTGAAGAAATCGGCACAGTAATGCTTCAGACGTTGGTTGCGTCACTTGATGAACACGCACTTGAGATGTCACCGTTTTTCGTTGCACTGGCAGACCTTGCAAACGATGCACTCAGTTCCGACGTGCTTCTTGAAGGTCAGTCAAACCTGTTCAATCACAGAGAGCTTGGCGGTAACGTGCTTGAGCTTATGGAGTTCCTGCGAAAAGGTGCCCCGATAGCAAAGCTTATCGCAGGCGGTACAGACGATGTTGACATAAAAATCGGCACGGAAAACGAATACAAACAGCTTGCTAACTCGAGCGTAATCATTTCACATTACGATATCAACGGTGAGAGGTCGGGTGCCCTGGGTATAATCGGTCCGACACGTCTCAACTATGCAAAGCTTATTCCGTATATGCAGTTTGTTTCGGGTCTTGTAGGCAAGATACTTACCGAAACACTTGACGAATAAAAGGAGGTTTAAAAATGGCAGAGAAAGAAAACGTAACAGCAGAAGAAAAGGAAGAGAAAAAAGAAAAGAAGTCCAGAAAAAAAGCTGACAAAGCTGACGAGAAAGTTGCTGAGCTTCAGGCAGAGCTTGAGGAGCAGAAAAATCAGTACCTTCGTTTAGCAGCTGAGTATGACAACTACCGCAAGCGTACACAGCGTGAGAAGGATGCACTCAACGGCGATATCAAAGCCTATATCATAGGCGAGATTCTTCCCGTTATTGATAACTTCGAGCGTGCAACGGCAAACACGTCGGCAGATTACGAAACCTATAAAAAGGGTACGGAAATGATATTCACTCAGTTTGCTGACATTTTCAAGAAGCTCGGTGTTGAAGCTTTCGGCGAATCGGGCGAAGCATTTGACCCGATGATGCACAACGCAGTAATGCATATCGACAGCGATGAATTTGAAGAGAGCGTTGTTGCCCAGGTTTTCGCAAAGGGCTACAAAATCGGCGACAAAATAATCCGTTGTGCTACTGTGCAGGTTGCCAACTGATTTGCATCACAAACAAATATAAAATTTTCACTTTATAATAAAAGGAGTAATTAATCATGGCAAAAGTAATAGGTATCGACCTTGGTACAACAAACTCATGCGTAGCAGTTATCGAAGGCGGCGAGCCCGTAGTTATTGCTAACGCAGAAGGCGCACGTACAACTCCCTCCGTTGTTGCATTCAGCAAGGATTGCGAGAGAATGGTAGGTCAGGTTGCAAAGCGTCAGGCTATCACCAA
>JAZSEX010000079.1:0-5253 GCA_045531935.1 Acutalibacteraceae bacterium
AATAAAATCAAATGATTGACAAGTAATCTTACTATGTTATAATTGATAAGATAAATAAAAGGAAGTGTAATACTATGCAAAAGAATGAAAGAATAGTAATAAAAGTAGGTACTTCAACACTTACATACTCAACAGGCAAAGCAAATATACGTAGAATGCAGACACTTGTACGTACATTAGCTGACTTACACAACAGCGGATGTGAAATTGTATTGGTTACTTCAGGTGCTATCGGAGTTGGTGTAGGTAAATTAGGACTCAAAAGCCGACCCGAAACAACACCCGAAAGACAGGCTGCTGCTTGTATAGGCCAATGTGAGCTTATGTTTATGTACGATAAGTTCTTTGGTGAACTCGGTTGTACAGTCGGTCAGCTTCTTATCACTAAAAGTGATATTGAAAACGATGAGCGACGAATCAATCTCGTTAACGCATTCGAGCACATATTTAAATACGGTGCAATTCCGATAATAAACGAAAACGACTCAGTCGCAGTTGATGAAATTGTTTACGGTGATAATGACAACCTCTCTGCTCAAGTGGCTAAGCTTATTAAAGCTGACAAGCTTATCATCCTTACCGATACAGACGGTCTTTTCGATAAAAACCCTATGGAATACGAGGATGCACAGCTTATTCCCGTAATAAAAGAAATCACTGATGAAATTGAAGCACTTGCAGGCGGCAGTGGTACAAACAGAGGTACAGGCGGTATGATTACAAAAATCCACGCCGCAAAAGAAGCTACGTCTGCTCATATTGATACCTATATCATTAACGGTGAAAACCCCGATGATATTTATCGACTTATAGAAGGACATAAGGTCGGTACACATTTTGTAAAAACGGAGGCATAATTAATGGAATACATAATTCAGTTAGGTAAAAATGCCAAGTCTGCTCAGCTTACACTTGCTGATGCATCAACCGATTTAAAAAACAAAGCGTTAACTGCAATTTCTGCTGCACTTATTGAAAAAAAGCAAGAAATAATCGATGCAAACGATATTGATCTTGCAAACGGTAAAGCTAACGGTATGTCTGACTCTTTGCTCGACCGACTTGCCCTCAGCGAATCGAGAATCAAAGATATTGCAAACAGTGTACTCGAAATTGTTGCTCTCCCCGACCCTGTCGGTGTTGTCAAAAACGGATCAACAAGGCCTAGTGGACTTAACATTGAAAAAGTTGCTGTACCTATGGGTACTATCGCAGTAATTTACGAAGCACGTCCGAATGTTACCATTGATGCCGCAGCTCTTTGTCTTAAGTCAGGCAACACAGTAATTCTCCGCGGCGGTAAAGAAGCAATTAACTCTAACATTGCTACAGCAAATATTATGCGTAACGCAATCGAATCGGTAGGTCTTGACAGAAACTGTATTCAGCTCGTTGAAGATACATCGAGAGAAACAGCAAACGCACTTATGAAGCTCAACGGATACATTGATGTTCTTATCCCCCGCGGCGGTGCAGGTCTAATTAACTCCGTTGTACATAATGCAACTGTACCCGTAATAGAAACAGGTGTCGGCAACTGCCACATTTATGTTGATAAATCAGCAGATATAGAAATGGCTGTTAATGTTATTTTTAACGCAAAAACTTCCAGACCGTCAGTATGCAACGCTGCCGAAAGCCTTGTTATCCACAAAGAAATTGCCAGAGAAGCTTTACCTGCTATTAAAGCAAAGCTCAATGAAAAAAATGTACAGCTCTGCGGTGATGAATATGCAAGCGGTATAATAGATATAACTCCTGCGACTGAAGAAGACTGGGGTAAAGAGTATCTCGACTTTAAGATGTCAATAAAAACAGTTGACAGTGTCGATGAGGCAATAGTACATATCAACACATATTCGACAGGTCACAGTGAAGCAATTATAACTTCCGATTATAATTCCGCACAAAAATTCACAAAGCTCGTAAATTCCTCAGCTGTATATGTCAACGCAAGCACAAGATTCACCGACGGCGGTCAGTTTGGCTTCGGTGCCGAAATAGGTATATCCACACAAAAGCTCCATGCAAGAGGACCTATCGGCTTACCCGAGCTGACAACTACCAAATTCATTATCCGCGGTAACGGACAGATAAGATAAGGAGTGATATGTATGCTTGAACATCTCAAAGAAGAGGTTTGTGAAGCTAACCTCTTACTCCCGAAATACGAACTTGTTACTTTTACGTGGGGTAACGTCTCAGCAATCGACAGAGAAAGCGGATACGTTGTAATTAAGCCTTCAGGTGTAGAATACGATAAACTTACTCCCGATAAAATGGTTATGGTTGACCTTGACGGTAACGTTATTGAAGGCAACCTTAATCCTTCGAGCGATACACCCACTCACCTTTATTTATATCGAAACTTCAATGAAGCCGGCGGAATTATACATACTCACTCAACTTATGCTACTGCTTTTGCTCAGGCAAGAATGCCTATTGAAGCATACGGCACAACTCACGCTGATTATTTCTACGGTGCTATCCCCTGCACACGCGAGCTTACCGCTGCTGAAACACAGCGCGATTACGAGCTTAATACAGGCAGAGTAATTGTTGAAGCATTTAAATTACTTGACCATGCCGCAATTCCCGGTGTTGTTGTAGCAAACCACGGTCCGTTTGCATGGGGCAAAAATGCCGCTGAAGCCGTACACAATGCTGTTGTTATGGAAGAAGTAGCTAAAATGGCAATTAATATGAAAACCATTAATCCCGACTCAAAACCGATAAATAAATATACACTTGATAAGCACTATAACCGTAAGCACGGTGCAAATGCATATTACGGTCAGAAATAAGGAGACATTTTTATGAGTAACGTATGGTTTATAACCGGAAGTCAGCATCTTTACGGTGATGACGCTCTTAAACAGGTTGCTGAAGATTCAAAAATTATTGCTGAACACTTAAATACAAAAATCGGTGCCGATGTTATCTGTACGCCCGTTGTAACCACAGCTCCCGAAATTACAAAAGTAATGCGTGATGCAAATGCCGATGATGAATGTATCGGTGTCATCACATGGATGCACACATTTTCTCCTTCAAAAATGTGGATTGACGGTCTTAAAACTATCACAAAACCAATTCTTCATTTCAGCACACAGTTCAACGAAGCTCTCCCCTATGATACAATCGATATGGATTTTATGAATCTCAATCAGTCTGCACACGGTGACAGAGAACACAGCCATATTTATGCACTTATGCGTAAAAGCCGTAAAGAGGTTGTAGGACATTGGCAGGATGATGATTCAATAAATGAAATCAGAACCTGGGTCAGTGCGGCAAAAGCTTTTGCTGAAGGCAACACCTTGAAGGTCTGCCGTTTTGGCGATAATATGCGTAACGTAGCCGTAACCGAAGGTAATAAAGTAACAGCACAGGCAAAGCTCGGTTGGAGTGTTGATTATTACGGAATCGGTGATCTCGTCGAAGAGATCAACGCAGTTTCTGACGAAGAAGCTGATAAACTCGTCGAAAGTTATAAAGCTGAATACAAAGTTGTTACCGATGATTTCGAAGCCATCAAAGAACAAGCAAAATATGAAATTGCACTTGAAAGATTTTTAAACAAAACCGGTTGTACCGCCTTCACAACCAACTTCGAAGATCTTCACGGTATGAAACAGCTTCCGGGGCTCAGTGCTCAGCGTATGATGGCTAAGGGCTTCGGATTCGGTGCCGAGGGTGACTGGAAAACAGCTGCTCTTACACGTGTCCTTAAAACCATGGCAGATAATGACTCCACTGCTTTTATGGAAGACTACACCTATAATCTCACCAAGGGCAAAGAAGCTATACTCGGTGCTCATATGCTTGAAGTATGCCCCACAATTGCCGACGGTGAAATCAAGCTCGATGTACAGCCCCTCGGAATCGGTGGCAAAGAACCTCCTGCAAGACTTATATTCAATGCCAAGCCCGGTAAAGCAATAGCAGTATCGCTTGTAGATATCGGCAACAGACTCAGATTAATCTGTGCTGATGTCGAATGTATAAGTGCAGAAAAGCCGATGCCAAACCTGCCTGTAGCCAGTGCTATGTGGAAGCCTATGCCCGATTTTAAAAACGGTGTAAAAGCCTGGCTGCTTGCCGGCGGTGCACATCACTCTGTACTCAGCTACTCACTCACCAAAGAGCATATTATTGATTATGCCCGTATGGCAGGCATCGAGTGTATAGTAATTGATGAAACATTAAATATTAACGACTTCGAATTTAAACTTATGCTCGGCGATGCAGTCTGGCATTAAATCTGACAATATTTTCGCTTATTTCGTTTTTACTATTGCCATAAACAGCAAACTGTGATATAATCACGGATAATAATGCTTAATAGGAGGTTTACAGATGTCAGCTGAACCTGCAACAAACACAACTTCTGCTGAAGCACAAAAGTCGCTGAACAGGCGTTATGTAGGTACAAAAGAAACTTTCGCTTACATACTCGATGATATTGCTCAGAGCTTTAATATCGGTAAATATGACGATGTTTTCAAGATGAACATCCTCAAGATTGACCTTGTTCTGCAGTCCATCACCAACAGTGTTATCGGTGTTTGGGATATCATTAACGACCTTTTGCTTGCAGCAATTGTTGACAAAACCCGTACCCGTTGGGGTAAATTCAAACCTTGGCTTGTTATCTACGCTATTCCCGGTGTATTTTTAACAGTCGTTTATTGGGCTTTGCCTATGTTCTTCGGTACAACCGGTGTCGGCTCAAACATGTCTCGTTTCGCAATTTATCTTGTGCTACAGATTTTCTCTAATCTGGCAACTTCTCTTATTTCAATCGTCCGTCAGGGTATGACAGCGACAATTACACCAAATATTGTCGACAGAACCCGACTTATAACAATGGCAAACCTTCTTTCGGGCTTCATTGAAAAAGCTCCTGAAATCCTTATGGGTCTTCTTATCGACCTTTATATTAACAGCGATAAGAATAAAGCTCTCGAGGTTGCAAACAATATCGCTTGGCAGAGCGGTTATAACAGAATGTTTGTCCTTGGCGGTGTTATTACTGCTGTTGTTTCAGGCTTGTTTGCTTTGTTCTATGCATTTGTTGCTAAAGAAAGAGTTATGCAGACTGTTGAGCGTCCGAGTATTTTCGGCGGTATCAAGTCAGTTATCACTAACAAACCGCTTCTTCTTATCACTCTTTCCGAGTTCCTCGGTGCTTTCAGCCTCAACTCCGGCACAAACCTTTATTACATCAACGTTCTTAACTTCGCTTCAATG
>JAZSEX010000091.1:0-9114 GCA_045531935.1 Acutalibacteraceae bacterium
GCTTCTCGATCTCGAGGTTGAGCTTGATAACTTCCTTCTTGGGAAGCATCTCGAATGTACCGTCAGCTTCCATAGCCTTAAGCTGAGCGAGTCTCTTGATTCTCTTCTGGATTGTCTTGAAGTTTGTGAGCATACCGCCGAGCCAACGTGCGTTTACGAAAGGCATGCCGCAACGGATAGCTTCCTCACGGATAGAATCCTGAGCCTGCTTCTTTGTGCCGACGAAAAGGATTTCGCCGCCTTCTGCTGCGATATCTGTAACGAACTTGTAAGCCTCATCGAGCTTCTTAACTGTCTTCTGAAGGTCGATGATGTAAATACCGTTGCGCTCCGCAAAGATATAGGGAGCCATTTTGGGGTTCCATCTTCTGGTCTGGTGACCGAAGTGCACACCTGCTTCAAGCAGCTGCTTCATTGATACTGTTGCCATTTGTTTTTTCCTCCTTAGTTTTTCCTCCGCAGAGCTCTGAAATTTACCGAACAGCCTTTTTGGCTGCACCAAGGCATAACGCTCTGCGTGCGAAATGCACGAGCAATTATATCACAGAGTATATGGTTTTGCAAGTGTTTTTATAAGATTTTTTAAAAATTTTCTACTGTTTTTTTACAAAAACTACGGGGAGCAGCAACCGCACACTCCCCGTAGTTGATTTTTATTATAATTAATCGAGTTCAACTACTGTTTCATAATTGCCGAACCATTTATGAGTGACAAAATTTCTGGCACGGATAACAACTTCATCGTCATATACTTCAATCTGATATCCCTTGCCGCCGAGTACTGTGCCAAAACGACTGAACAGACCGTAGGAAGGAAGATTAAGATAATTTACACCGTTTACTCTGTCGTAATAAGAAACGCCGTATTTCTCACTGGTGAATTCACCGTTAAGACCGATATGAATATGACCGCTGATAAAGAATACGTTTTCATACTTTTCAAGAATCTGCTGTACCTGAGTTGTATAAGGCTCACCCATATCACCGTCATCCCATGCTACCTCTTCACCGTGTGTGCCTGCAAGAGGCCAGTGAGAGATAACAAAAACAGGCTTATCGTCGGAGCCGCTGCTTGCAAGCTCAGCATCAAGGAAATCCAGCTGATCCTGGAAAAGGTCGGGATGATCCCATGAATCGTCAGACTGATCGGTAAGAATTATAAACTTATATCCGTCAATTTCAGTGCTGTAATAAGCTTTTTCGATATTTGTGCCCTGATAAGCATTGTATTTCTCTACAAAATACTGTCTTGCTTCCTCAGCTTCTTTATCTTCAACGTGACCGATATCGTGGTTACCCATTGCGATAATAGCCTTACCGTCCCAGTTTTTCTCCATTGTGTCAAAGAATTCGTCAATAGAGCCTTCATCACCGTAGTTGGTAAGATCGCCTGTGACAAGCACTGCATCAACAGGAGTTTTTGCACGGCTCATATCACGAAGACCTATGCCGAGAAACCATGCAAGGGGTGAAAATTTCTCATCAAGATGCGTATCGGAAACAACTGATAAATTGAGAAGCACATCCTCTTCTTTAGCCTCAATTCTTGCAGGAATCATCGACGTAAGTGAAGACATTGCTGCCACAAGTGCAGATATTATTATCGGAATAATCGTTGACGTTAAAGACATACCAAAACTCTCCTTAGTTAATTTTGTGTATTATAACATTATTAATCAATTTAAGTCAATGAAGATTAACATAGCTTGACACATTATTTTTTATTCTTTTCTTTATCTCGTGCAAGGTTTACTGCTACACATATACCCAATGCAAGAAGTATCAGTAAAGCAACTGCGGCATAAGTAAAACCTTTTTGCATTTTCACCTGTTTCACCGTCATCACGGTAGTCTCTTCCTGCATCAGCGGATTGGTATCCGTGTATGTTGCCACAGTGCTATTAATATAATTTTCAACTGTCAAGGCTGTCGTTTTACGTTTTGTTGTTTCAGGCTTTGATTTTTTAGGCTTTTTAGTTGCAGATGCAGTGTTTTTATACTTGGTCGTTTTAACTTCGTTATCTGCCGGTCCGTTATTATGTATAGGCTGCTGTAACTGTACGGATTCCGATTCGGCAATTATATTACGTGGAACTTCAACAGTATAAACGTTTGACGGTGATCCGTCAGCATCGATAAATCTCACACGAACAGTTTCAACAGAATCCAGCCCGTATTTCACACCGATAACTGTTTCAACACCAAATGCTGAATCCGAATAAGCGGTGATTTCAGCTTCGACGCTGAATTTATCTTTATCATAAGAAGATATGCCGTTATCGGTTACCTTGATAAACTCACCTGAACCAACAGAAAACGATACACCGTATGAATCATTTTCATCATCAACAGCATCTGTCAGACTAACCTTAAATCCTAAGTAAATCTTCTCTGTTGATTCATCGCAAAAGACACTAACAATACCTTTATCAACTTCACAGTTAGCGGCTTTCGAATCAGTTATCAACACAGTCGTCTGAGTATTTTTCCATTCCTTTTCATTAAGAAATCCGTCAATTTTTAACGCTGCAGATTCAAACAACAGAAACATTGTCAACAAGCTGATACACAGTACAAAAGTAAAAATTGTCTTAAATTTCAAATTCACTCACCCGAAAGAAGAATTTATCTGCGAAATAATTTTACAAAATAATCAGAAACTTTCCAGAACACACGCCACAGTTTAAGAAAACAATCACGGTGACGGACATAGAACAGATATTTTCCGCTTTTAACGTCTATTAACCGTCCTCTGCGTATAAACGAGCAAGCAACGCCTACAACGTCACTGTCTCCGGCACAGAACTCAGTTGTACTGCAGTTATCTCCTCGCAAAGTATATCCGCCGTTATTAATTGAAATCACTCTGTGAAGCACATAGCGACCGTCATCCGCTCTGCAAAGAGCAACATCGTTGACCTTAAGCGGGAAAGCAGGCTGCTCAAGTATAACACTGTCTCCGCCGTCGTGAAGTAATGGTATCATACTGAAACCGTGAGTTTCAAACTCTACCATTTTTCCGTTTTGCAAAGCCTTACGCATTTCGGGAATCTGCGACTCAATACCTTTAGGGTTACTCAACGAAACCCTCTCCTTTTATTTTTGAAATAAACTCATTCACATCGTCAGCAGCGGTTTTTTCATCAACACCGTATTCATCAATAAGCAGTTTTATAAGATCAGATTCTTCAGCGCCCTGCAAGAGTCGCTCCCAGAGCAACTCTCCGCTCTCATTAAGAGTTACCATACCGTTGAAATCCGATGCATTCTTGCCTACTGCAACAACGATACTTTTACCGCACATTTTTCTGAGTTTAAATCCTTCTTTTATTTTCATAATATATCACCCAATCAGCCGATTTCTTTTACTACAAATCGCTTATCTTCAATCCTCACCTCGATATTGCATACCGAAAGTGCAGCTTTTTTATGCGAAACTATAACACACGTGCTGTTTTCAATGGTTTTGATATTGCGTAAAACACGTTCTTCCGTTGCCTCATCAAGAGCAGAGGTTGCTTCATCAAGCAGCATAATCGGTGCACCGCGAAGAATAGCACGGGCAATAGCAATACGCTGCACCTGACCTTCCGAGAGACCTTTTCCCCTCTCACCTATCACCGTCTGAAGTCCGTCAGGTAAATCTTTTACAAAATCGTCACAACAGCTGAGTTCAACAGCACGCTGTACTTCTTCATCAGTTTTACCTTCACTCATAAACGTAATATTCTCATATATTGTACCCGAGAGAAGCATATTACCCTGCGGAACGTAAGAAAACAGCTCACGGTATTCACGGCCCGGAGAAAACTGACCTGATTCAGTATTGAAACAGACACTGCCGCTGTCAGGAAAAATAACACCGAGCATCATTTTCAGCATAGTACTTTTGCCTATACCCGAAATACCCGTAATTGCAACAAAATCACCTTTCTTTACAGAAATAGATGAATTTTCAAGCACCGTATCTCTGCCGTAGCTGAAAGTAACATCGTCAAAATCAACACTGTTGAGCTTTGAATAAAATTCAGCCCTGTCACAATTCTCCTTGGTTTCATCCTCACCGCTTATATCAATTATCTCTATCAATCGCTCTGCAGAAGCAAGCATCTGATAATAAGCCGGTAAAAGACCGGAAAGATTTTTGAAAGGTGTCTGAAGCTGTGTTACAAGCTGAAGTATAGCAGTTATTGTACCGTATGTAATAAGTCCCGGAGTCAGCAGCTTAAACGAGCAGAAAATACAAGCAAGTATATACGCAAACCTGAAACCGAGTGACATAACAGCAGAAGTAGTTGAGTAAAATTTAGATCTGTTCCACTTGTTCTGTGAGTGCTTATCAAGGAGCTCACCGAACTTACCTGAAACAGTATCAGCAGCGCCGAAAACCATAACAACAAGTATATTCTCAATTATTTCCTGGGAAAATGAGCGCACACTGCTCTCTGATTTCTGAGCTTTAAGATAAAGATTTTTCAAAAAATTACGCGATATTCTTGCAAGTATAAACACCGCAATACCAAGAGAAGCAAACACAAGTGCAAGTCTGTAATCGAGAATAAAAAGGGCTGCAAAAGCCGCAAAAATGCGGAAAACAAGACCGATTACCGTCGGAAGAAGCGATATCAAACCATCAACAACACAGCTGACATCACTTGAAAATCTGGTCATAAGGTCTCCGCTGTGATATGCAGAAATTTTCAGGTAATCTTTATCAAAAATATTGCGGATATAATAAGTACGTAAATCCGCTTCCATATCAATATGAAGCCGCGAACTGATGAGCTGATAGCCGAGTCTTACCAAAAACTGAAAAATCACCACAGAAAGAATTACAATACTGACCTTGATAAGTCTGCTACGGTTTCCGCTTACAGCCGTATCGATAAGGTCTTTTGAAACATATGCGTTCACTGCAACCATAAGGGACAGAACCGAGTTGAAAATTATCAACACAGCTATTTTAAACCTGTACGGTTTTACCCTTTCTTTAAGCCACGGTAAAACTTTTTTATTTTCAGTTTTGAGTTTTGAAAACATTATTTACCACTCATTTCATTATACGCGAGAATTGCCGCATCACGGCTTATATTACACAAAAGAACATAAGACGGCACACGTGTAACAACCGCTTCGATATTCTCGAAAAGGGTGTCCATTCTCTGCTCGTCTTCGGGTCTTATGGTCTGGTCAAGAATCATTGTAGCAGCCTTAAAAGGCGTAATTTGCTTTATGGAATTCTTTTCGGCACGTTCAATAAAGCAAATAGCTTTTAACGGTACAGAAGTATTGACGTTAATGTCATTTTTACCGCTGAATGGCGTACCGTAAACCATTGGAACACCGTCTACAAGCTTAATTGCAGGCTTGTCATCATTGATTATATAGGCACCCTTATCAGCAAAAGCTTCAAGCCAAAGCGAAGTATGGGTCGATTTACCTGTACCGCTGGGAGCCGAAAAGCAATAAGCCACACCGTCTGCCACAACTGCAGAAGCGTGCAGTAAAAAGCCTCCGTTATCTATCAAAGCAGTATAAAAGACACTGCCAGCGTACATATATTCAAGTGACTGAATATCCAGCAGAGGATACTCGGGCAACGATTTTTCAAGTTTATCGTAATCAGGTTTAATTACAACCTGAGGAGATTGTGCCACGTTACAAAGGTAAGGCACACTTCTGATTTTAAGCATATCATATTTTGCTTCATATCCGACCGTAATGCCGGCAATTGAATAAACATTCATATTAATTCATTTACTCCGATAAAATAAAAAGGGAAAAACGGGCAGACAGTAATCTGCCTGCCCGTATAGAGGGTCGCTGTAATTAGAATTCGTCGCCTACGCTGGGTGCTACTGCTGCATCAAGGTCAGCAGAAAGCTTATCGATATCCATATCAACGTTTACACTTGTTGTGATAATATCAGCAACTGTAAACTTCTCGACCTCAGCAGCGGGTTTGATATACTTCTTCATTTATTTTCATCTCCGTTCATAACAGATATTAAATTAATCATTACAGATTAAAGTGTACCGTAAGCAATGCTTGTGTAAACAGTTTCAATAGCACCGGTATCGAGGTTCTTGATGATAGCATAACCACGGCCGTAAACTGTACCGGAAGCTGTTTCAATACCGAGCTCATAGTAGAGGTTATCTACAAGATATCCATCATCAGCGTATTTATCAGACTTCTTAACAAGTACGCCTTTTGTGCCGTTGAGGTCAAGTGTCATCTTTTCCTCTGTTGCATAGTCAGCATTCTTTGTAGCGATGATACCAACCTCGATAGCCTTCATGTTATCGGGAAGGTTTACATAGTTACCGAAGTAAACTCTGCTTGTAGCTGTGTCAACTGTAGCAACAATACCCTGCTCAGCAGGAATCTCAACATTGATCTGTGCATCGTAAACAGCGTATACGAAGAAGTCGTCAGTTCTGTCAGCGATTGCATTGATAAGCTCATCATCTGTAAGAGCTGCATCAGCTGTTGCAGACCTTTCAAGTGACCAACCTGCAAATGTCATACCCTTATACTCAGGAATTTCAACATCTCTGAAACTAAAATCTGTTACAGTGCCGCTATAGTTGCCGATCCAGTTGTAACCGAGGTTATCATCTGTAAGGAATATAACATCTATTTCGTCATCTTCCTGGCTGCCCTTAGCGGAGAAGTTAAGTGTGATTGTAATATCGCTACCTACACGGAAGTTAGCAAGTGAAGAAACAACCTGCCATGAACCGTTGGGCTGTGTAAGAACATAGTCACGGAAGAGTGCAACGCCATCTTCCATCTCTACAGGAAGAACTGAGAAGAACTCGCCCTTCTCAACCTTGTAGGACTTAAGAACTGACACTACTTCGCCGTCAACTGAGAACTTACCGTAACCTGCAACCTTAACAGTAACGTTGCAGTACTCAACGATCTCGTCAGCGGGAGTTGTGATAACAGCATTGTCTGTAAAGCTGAATACGTTGAGGTAATAGCCTTCAACCTTGCTGTTGATATCAAAGTACTTTGTGGGATTCTGGAGAATATCAAGTGCCTTAAGAGCGTACTTCTTGCAAAGTGCGGGAGCTCTGTCGCCGTATGTGTCGATGAAGCTGCTTTCCTTAAGTTCTGCATACTTTGCAACTATCTTCTCGTAGTAGCCGCCGTCAGCCATAAGAGCATCAGCGTAGTCGATAATAACTGAGATATCACCAAGGTTGTCACCGAGGAAGTCCTTAAGATCGGGATCTTCGAGAAGTGCATAACCGTACTCTACAAGCTCAAGAGCTGCATCTACAATAGCAAGAATCTCTTCGTAGTTTTCACCGATATATTCTGCTGCTGCACCGATATCGTTGAAATCGGAATAATCAGCTGTAAGAGCAAGAGACTTAACTGTCTCATAGTACTCATCAAAGAGCTCGAGGAGACCGATACCTTCGCCGATGTCACCCTTGAATGCATAGAGTGAATCAGCAACGCCGTCACCGTCTGTGTCGAAGATCTTGCCGAAATCAGCTTCCTGATTAGCAAGAGAAGCAGAAATAGCCTTTTTCTTCAGAGTCTCATTCCAATTGGGGTTGACCTGAGAAACAAGACCCTTGTTGCCTGTGTTACCTGTGAAATCCATACCCTTAAGAGCATAAACAACACCCATAAACTTCTTGACAGCAGGCATATTCTTAACGGCATCAATATCTTTATATGCGCCGTAGATAAGGTCAAGGTACTCGTTTACCTTGCCGTATGCTCTGTCGCCTTCAAAGTCCTTGATAAAGCGGCCGATGAGTTCGGGAGCCTTTTCTGCGTATTCAGCTACCTTGTCGAGAGCACTTGTTACATATGCCTTCTGTCTTGCGCCCATCTTAACGGAGAGTGTATAATCAAGCTCTGCGTCAAGCTCTGCACCGGCAGCAACACCTTCGAATGCAGCTGCGTATGTACCGTCTGCCTGCTTAACAAATTCAGCTGTTACGCCGTCGATTGTGCAGGTGTTGGGGGTGTATCTGTAAGAATATCTGTTTGCAACGTCTGCATTTTCGTTTGTTGTGTCAGCCTGAGCAATAACTGTGAGAACGTCTGTTTCTGCATCGTATGTGCTTGTGGGAGCTGTGAAGGAAGGATCCTTAGCAGTTGCGATAACAGAGCCTACTGAAAGGTCGCCCTGGCTGTTTGTAAGGCCTGCGATATACTTCTTCTCTGTAGCAGAAAGAGAAACGCCGTCCTTAAGGAACTCTTCGATAACGTCAACTGTCTCGTACTTGGAGTAACCTTCAGCAAATGTGACCTTGTTGAGGATGTTGACAGCCTTGTAAATACCAACGAGGATAGCGTCCTCAATAACAACTGTAGCCTTTGTGTTATCGAGAGCCTTCATACCTAAAGCAATAACGTCCTTGAGAACAACATTACCGCTGTTAGCGTTGATACCGTTACCGCTTGTAACCTTAACAGTGTGGCTGTTGGGAACGCGGATTGTGGAACCTACTGCTGTGATACACTCGAGTGTTACGTCGCCGCCGTTGATGGAAACTGCGGGTCTGTAATCAAAAAGTGTCTCAGCAAAACCAACAACGCCCTGATAGTCTTCACACTCAGCAACAAATGTACCGTTGTAAAGTGTAACCTCACCGCCCTTGACGTTAACAACGGATTTGCCGGGAGCACCGGTAATAACAGCGTTGTTAAAATCAACAGCAATGTCGCCGTTGATAACGAGTGTGTTTTCGAGTGTTACGTCGCCGCCGGTCCATTCATATGATGACTTACCGCCAGCGATTGCTGCATTGATACCTGCCTGGAGGTCAGTAGCAGCAGCGAGTGCACTGAAACCTGTTGCGAAACAACCGAGAATCATGCACAGTGCGAGGACTGTTGAGAGAATTCTTTTGCTTGTCTTCACTTGATTTCATCTCCTTAAATATTTGTATGCGTTTCTCTACGCATACTATTCACCGATAAGTATAATTATTATGAATATATTTGTCAATAGAAGTTTAGAAAAAATTTACAAATTTGTAACCTTGCAAAGCAAAATTATGACTATTATTCTCAAACGGAAATTATGAATCAAGGAAATCTCTGAGCTTCTTGCTTCTGCTGGGATGACGAAGCTTACG
>JAZSEX010000031.1:0-25475 GCA_045531935.1 Acutalibacteraceae bacterium
CCCGCAGAAGCTGAGCAAAGCTCATTTCGTCACTGCCGCGGTTATATGAATTGACATTCTGACCGAGAAGCGTGATATCCTTACAGCCCGAAGCAATAAGCTCACATGCTTCGGCAAGCACGTCTTCACTCTTTCTGCTACCCTCTCTGCCTCTGACATAAGGCACGATACACTAGCTGCAGAAATTGTTACAGCCGTACATTACAGGAAGCCAGCCCTTGAAAGTACCGTCACGGCTGACAGGCATACCCTCGGCAATAAAGCCCTCGGTATCAAATACATCAAACACGCGCTTGCCGCCGCGGAGCACCTTGTAAAGAAGCTCGGGCAGACGGTGATGAGAATGTGTACCGAAAACAAGATTGACGTAAGGATAGCTCTTTTTAATCTTCTGCCATACGTGCTCCTGCTGCATCATACAGCCGCAGAGAACGATTATCATATCGGGATTTTTTGTCTTTAACGGCTTGAGTGCACCGACGTTACCGAAAACTCTGTCATGTGCATGCTCACGGATTGCACAGGTATTGTAAAGCACAAGGTCAGCACGCTCAATATCCTCGGTAAAGCTGTAACCGATAAGACGAAGCCAACCTTTAAGACGCTCACTGTCGGATACATTGCCCTGACAGCCAAACGTATGAACATACGCCAGTTTTTCTCCGCTGCCCATACGTGCATCGAGCACGGATTTTGCCATAGCGGCATACTCACGCTGTTTTTTTATATCGTCAAAAGGCACGTCAAAACGACGCAAATCCTGCAGTGACAAAACATTACCTCCAAAAGGGACACAAAACCCTATTTTAATTTTTATATTATACTATAAACTAGCTGATATTACAAGTAAAAATATTTATTTTTATTATATTTTTTTATTGTATAACTGTAGATTTTTAACAAAGTAAGTGGTATAATTTCTCCATAAAAAATATCCGTAACGGAGGTTATAAAAATTGAAACAGCTTAACATCGGCATCATCGGCGCAGGCCGTATCGGCAAGCTCCATGCACAGTCAATCTGCTACAACGTACCCACAGCAAAAGTACTCGGTATCACAGACGTTTACAAGGAGCATCTCCCCGCTCTTTGTGAAGAACTCGGCATCGAAAAAATTTACGACAGCTACGTAGAAATGCTCGAAGATAAGGATATCGATGCTGTCCTCGTCTGCTCTTCAACAGACACACACGCAGACATCGCTATTGCAGCTGCAAAGGCAGGCAAGCACGTATTCTGCGAGAAGCCTGTTGACCTGACACCCGAAAAGGTACAGGCTGTTATTGACACTGTAAAAGAGACAGGCGTTAAGCTTCAGGTAGGCTTCAACCGCCGTTTCGACCACAACTTCGCAACAATCAAGAACATGATCAACAACGGTAAAGTCGGTGACGTTGAAGTTATCAAAATCACATCACGTGACCCCGAGCCGCCCTCAGCAGAATACGCTGCAGTTTCAGGCGGTATGTTCGTTGATATGACAATACACGATTTCGATATGGCTCGCTTTATGGCAGGCAGCCCCATCACAGAGGTTTACGCAAACGCAACCTGCCTTGTTGACCCTGCAATCGGTGAAGCAGGTGATGTTGACACAGCAGTTATTTCACTCAAGTTTGAAAACGGTGCAATCGGCGTTATCGATAACTGCCGACGTGCAGCATACGGTTACGACCAGAGAGTTGAGGTATTCGGCAGCAAGGGTGCTGCTTGTGCTTCCAACGACACACCCTCAAACGTTGTACTTATGGATGAAAACGGCTGCACAGGTGAAAAGCCGCTCTACTTCTTCCTTGAAAGATACATGCAGTCATTCCGTGACGAGATGCTTCAGTTTGTTGATGCAGTTATCAACGACAAGGAAGTACCCGCAAATGTTGATGACGGTCTTGCAGCAATTGTTGTTGCACTCGCCGCAAAGAAGAGTGTTGCAGAGGGCAGACCCGTTAAGGTAAGCGAAATTTACTAATTCTGTAAAGGATTGATACAATATGAAACTGACAATGGCACAGGCTCTTGTCAAATTCCTCGACAACCAGTACGTCAGCTTTGACGGTGAGGAAACCAAGTTTGTCAAGGGCATTTTCGGTATATTCGGACACGGCTGTGTAGTAGGTATCGGTCAGGCACTCGAGCAGGGCGGTCACGACCTCAGATACTACCAGGGCCACAACGAGCAAGGTATGGCTCACGCCGCAATCGCATTTGCAAAGCAGAGCGACCGCAGACAGATTATTGCCTGCACATCCTCAATCGGCCCCGGTGCACTCAATATGGTTACAGCTTGCGGTACTGCAACGGCTAACCGTATTCCCCTGCTTGTACTTCCGGGCGACACGTTTGCTTGCCGTCAGCCCGACCCCGTACTTCAGCAGATTGAGCAGCCCACAAGCTACGCTACAACAGCTAACGATGCATTTAAGGCTGTATGTAAATACTGGGACAGAATCGAGCGTCCCGAGCAGCTTATGACTGCTTGTCTCAACGCAATGCGTGTGCTCACAGACTGGGCAGAGACAGGTGCAGTATGCCTTGCAATGCCTCAGGACGTTGAGGGTGAAGCTTACGACTACCCCGAATACTTCTTCCAGAAGAGAGTATGGTACCTTGACCGCAGACCTGCAACACGCAGAGAGATTGATGCTGCCGCAGAGCTTATAGATAAAGCAAAGAAACCGCTTATGATTGTAGGCGGCGGTGTCACCTACTCAGGTGCATGGCAGGCCGCACAGTACTTTGCAGAGCGTTTCAACATTCCGATTGGTGAAACCCAGGCAGGTAAGGGTCAGATTCCGTGGGACTGCCCGCTCAACCTCGGCGGTATCGGTGTTACAGGCGGTGCAGCCGCAAACGCTATTGCAAAGCAGGCTGACCTCATCATCGCAATCGGCACAAGACTTACTGACTTCACAACCTGTTCAAAATGGGGATTCCAGAACCCCGATGCAAAAATACTCAGCATCAACGTCAGCTCATTTGACGCATTCAAGATGGATGCCGTTTCAGTTGTAGCTGATGCTAAGATGGCACTGCTTGACCTTTCTGCCGCACTTTCACAGAAGTACTACAGAAGCGGTTGGACTGATGAATTTGCTACCGCAAAGGCAGAATACGTTGCAGAAATGGATGCCTGTTACAACGCAGAGCTTAAAGAGGGTCTTTCACAGACAAGAGCACTCGGTGAAATCAACAAGCGTATCGCCCCCGATGCAATCGCACTCGGCTCTTCAGGAAGTCTGCCGGGATGTATGCAGAGACTCTGGAGATGCACTCAGCCCAAGACATACCATATGGAATACGGCTTCTCCTGTATGGGTTACGAAATCTGCGGTGCAGTAGGTGCAAAGCTCGCCGCACCCGACAAAGAAGTTTACGCTATGGTCGGCGACGGCAGCTTCCTTATGCTTCACAGCGAGCTTTACACAGCTATTCAGGAAGGCATTAAAATAAACGTAATGCTGTTTGATAATACCGGCTGGGGCTGTATCGAAAACCTGCAGAATTCCCAGGGTACAGACACATTCGGCACACGCTTCCAGGCAAGAAATCCGCTCACAGGTCTGCTTGACGGTGAAATTGTACCGATTGATTTTGCTAAGTGTGCCGCAGGCTACGGTTGCAAGACATACACAGCAACTAATATTGAAGAGCTTATTGAGGCTATTGAAGATTCCAAGAAGCAGACAGTATCAACACTTATTGATATCAAGGTTGCACACGGCAGTATGAGCCACGGCTATGACAGCTGGTGGAGAGTAGGCGTTGCAGAGGTATCGACAAGCGAAAAGGTACAGGCAGCTTACGAAGATATGGCTGAAAATATTGCCAAGGCAAGAGAATATTAATCTGAAAGGACGAAACGCAAATGCTTAACAAAGATAAAGTTTCACTCGCTATTGCTCCTATCGCATGGACTAACGACGACCTGCCCGACCTCGGTGCAGAAAACACCTTTGAGCAGTGTGTCAGCGAAATGGCACTCAGCGGCTTCAAGGGCAGTGAAATCGGCAACAAGTACCCCAAAGACGTTGAGACACTCAAACACAAGCTTGACGTAAGAGGACTCAGAATCTGTAATGCATGGTTCTCCTCTCTCCTTCTCTCCGACGGCTACGAGGCTACAATCGAAGCTTTCATCAAGCACAGAGATTTCCTTCACGCACTTGGTGCAAAGGTAATCGGTGCATCCGAGCAGGGCAACAGCATTCAGGGCAAGCCCGTCAGCATTTTCGGTGAGAAGCCCGTTTACACAGACGAGCAGTGGGAGCTTATTGCAAAGGGCTTCAACGAGATGGGTCGACTTGCAAAGGAAAAGGGTATGTATTTCACAGTACATCACCACATGGGTACAGGTGTACAGACAGAGGCTGAAATTGACAAGCTTATGGAAATCACTGACCCCGACCTTGTATATCTTCTTTACGATACCGGTCACCTTTCATTCTCAGGTGAGGACGCAATCGGTGTGCTCAAGAAGTATGTAAACAGAGTTAAGCACGTTCACCTTAAGAGCATCCGTCAGAGCGTTATTGATGAGGCTAAGGAAAAGGGCTACAGCTTCCTTGACGCAGTACGTGCAGGCTCATTCACAGTACCCGGTGACGGTGACTTTGATTTCACACCCGTATTTGATATTCTTGCCGAGGCTGATTACGAAGGCTGGGTTGTTGTTGAAGCTGAGCAGGACCCTGCAAAGGCTAACCCCTACGAGTATGCTTGCATTGCAAGAAAGTACATAGCAGAGAAAACCGGCTTATAATAACACTTTGATAAACGGGCGGATAATATCCGCCCATACATTATTCAGGCAAGAGGCGAAATATTTATGTTTCTTTTTGACACACATGTTCACACTGCAGAGTCCAGCACCTGCGGTGAAATTCCTGCAAAGGAAATGGTTGAATACTACAGACTTAACGGCTATGACGGAATAATCATAACCGACCACTTCAAGCCTTTTGGCGATGACAAACGTTACGGTCAGCTTGAATGGGAAGGCAGAGTCAATGGACAGTGGCTCGGCTACGAGCTTGCAAAGGAATGCGAGACAGACGATTTCACTGTACTCAAGGGCGTTGAGCTTCGCTTCAAGGGTGCAGACAACGACTACCTTGTATTCGGTGCAGACAAGCAGTTTTATCTTGACCACCCCGACATAACCGAAACAAGCCTTGAGCATTTCAGAAAGGTTATAAATGAGTACGAAGATATACTTATATTCCAGGCTCACCCTTTCCGCAACAATATGACTGTTGTAAACCCCTACCTTCTTGACGGAATTGAAGTATACAACGGTAACGCAAGCCACAACTCACGCAACAGCGTAGCTTACGAATGGGCAAGGGTACACGGCAGGATGATGCTTTCGGGCACAGACAACCACGAGCCTTTCCGCTCAACACCCGGCGGTGTTTACTTTGAAGAAAGACCTAAGAACGAAAAAGAGCTCGTACAGATGCTCAAAGCACAAAAGTACAAGCTTAAATTGCCCGGAGGTATAATCAAATGATATTTCCCCTTAAAATGAAAGAAAACCGTGTTTGGCGACTCTACTACGGCGGTAAGCTGATAGATAAGATGAGAGGCTACGCTTACGGCGACGGTGAGGACGGCAACTTCCCCGAGGACTGGCTGGCAAGCGTTGTTGTTGCCGACAACCCCGACAGAGCAGACAAGCCCCCAAAAGAGGGACTCAGCAAAATCGAGACCGAAGACGGCGGTGAGCTTTATCTCAAAGATTTGATAGACTCCGACCCCGAAACATATCTCGGTGAAAAGCATATTGAGAAATTCGGAGTAAACTTCGGCGTTCTTACAAAGTTCCTTGATTCTGCAGAGCGTCTGCCGATTCAGGTGCACCCGACAAAGGATGCGGCAAGGCGTCTTTTCAACTCCGACTACGGCAAGACCGAATCGTGGTACATCCTCGACAGCCGTGTTATTGACGGCGAAGAGCCTTACATTCTGCTCGGCTTTAAGAAACCCGTTACTGCTGAAAAGTGGAAAGAGCTGTTTGACAAGCAGGATATGGCTGAAATGCAGGAATATATGCACAAGATTGTTGTTAAACCCGGTAACGTATTCCTTATCACAGGCGGCACACCGCACGCAATCGGCTCAGGCTGTATGCTGCTTGAAGTTCAGGAGCCGACTGACTACACAATCAGCGTTGAAAAGTGCGATATGCGAGGCAACCTTATGCCTGATCACCTCTGCCATATGGGACTCGGCTTTGAGAAGATGTTCGAGTGCTTCACATATGAAAACGTGACAAAGGAAGAGCTTCTCGGCAGATACGCACTCACTTCCAACACACTTGAAGAGGGCGACGGATATAAAGTTGAGAGCCTTATCACCTACCGCGACACAACCTGCTTTGCACTGAACAGATACACCGTTGAGAAAGCCTATGAGCGTAAAAACAGCGGCAGAGCCTGCTGTATTGCAATCACAAAGGGCAGCGGCGTATTCAAGGCTGACGGCAAAGTGCTTGAAGTAAAAGCAGGCGACTGCCTGTTTGAGCCTGCAAAAACAGTTGACTATGTAATAGAGGCAAGCGAAACACTTGAAGTGTTAGAGTGTATGCCGCCGCAGATAAATTAAGTTTGATATTTGAAATTTAATCATACAAAGAACTTAAGAGGTAATGCAGTTCCAAACGAATTGCATTACCTCTTTGTTTTATCTAATCAATCACATTATAAAAATACAGAGCTTTTTCTTCCGGTGACAAATACACCCACATAAAATCATCGTCACTGTAATCATCGGAAATATAGTATTCATTATTTTGCAGAAAAGAAGTAAGAATTTGTACGTCTTCGATATCGGAATAATCCTTATCGGGATTCTTAGATTTTATCCATTCATACTCTTCGGTTATTTTTTTAAAATATTCGTCCGTAAGGTCTACCCTGCCGCAAACCTGAGCTTCAAGAACATCACCCTTAAAAGAGAAGGTTCCTTTCCATACAAAATTACAACTTTCCATTTCAACATCTTCAAAAAACCGAGAACAATCCCTGAGTTCTTCAACGCTTGTTGATACATACGGCTTTTGCAGTTCAATACCGTTAATCACGATATTGCATCCCAACCAACCTACAGTAGCAGGAATAACCGTTGCAAGAACAATTATTATTATTTTAATTGCCCGTCTCATACACTTTCACCTTAAAAAAGAGGCGCATCAAGAAAAACTTTTTTCTGTGTTGCATCGTCAATCAATTCAAATTGCCTTATAACCTCTTTGGCAAAGTCCTCTATGGTAACTTCATCGGGAACGTTTATAAGCGAAGCATAAATGGTCTTTCCGAAAGATTTTATCAATACAGCATAGTCATTGTTTTCAACATAAACTGTAAGTTTTTTTCCGTCTATTTCCATATCCTCTCCAACAGCCACAACGTCAAGGTCGTATCTGTTTAAAGGCGAAAGAACCATTCTTTCAAAGCGAAACTTCATATTCATAAACGGACTTACGCTTTTGAAATATTCAACTTCATAATTAAGCGGTATACCAAGCTCTGATGTTCCATAGCAATTAATATAAACATAATCTGTTCCGGGAATATGCGATACTGACAAATCTGTACTTTCTTTGTAATCGTCAAGGATATTATGATAAGGCATAAAATTTTGAACATAATCCTTGTCATTTTCCATTATGTTTTCGGGAGTGTATAAATTATAGCAAGACAGCAAGCCGTATCCCGTCACTAATATACACACTGCAACACAAGCTAAAACTAAGCCAATAATTATTTTTTTGAACTTTGGCAGCGATAAAACATTCTTAAATGAAATTGCAAGGAAGATTGAAAACAATATTGTTAAAACTAAAAACATTTCAGCTAAAAACAACAAAATTTGTGCATATTGAAATTCGAGCATACTTACACTCTGAAAGAATGTTACACCATATAAAACTACCGACACGACGGCAGACAAAACCGATAAAAGTATCAGACACTTATGTGTTTTCATTTTTAAATCCTTTCAAATTATTTGTCAAAAAAATTTACCAATCCAGACTGAGATAATAGGGCTTACATTCCTGATAACCGATGTTACCCGAACAAATATATCTGACAGTAAGTATATCCTCGTTATATGCAAAGGCAAGAATATCATAATAACTTTCTTCTTTTTCACTTTTTTCATTACCGCTGTAATAGCACATTACCCAATCACCCTTTTGCACGGTTTCAACAGCATTGCTTTGCTTTAATTCAACCTCTTCATAAAACTCCTTGCGAGGCAGCTGCCATTGAGCAAATATATCCGAAACATCATCCAGCGATTCCATATTATGATAATAATATACGGTTGACGGTTTGTATTTATCTTTAAATAATCCGTTATACATAACTTGTGATTCAGGTATTTCAGACGGAAAAACTTTCAGAATTTCTTCTTTCTCAACCGACCCGTAATAACTGCCGAGCGACATATAATCATTAGGGTCAGTAGTATATTCCTGAGTATGCATAGCAAGCATTAAAGCTAAAGACGAACCTCCCATAGCTGCAAAAACGGCAAAAGTATTGATACTAAACAGTATTCTTGACAAATGTTTTCTTATTCTCTGCTTCTTTTCAGATACAAATTTCGGTCTGTTTATAAGCAACATCACAAGTGACAAAACAATTATGATAAACCATCCGCTGAAAAGATGTATATACATCATAATTGTTTCAAAATCAAAGACAAGGTTTTTATGCCCCACACACCGCAGCAAAATAAGAGTTGTCATAATTATAAGAGGTGCAATAATTCCGATTATAGCAATCGCTATATAATCCTCCCTACGGCGTTTTTCTGCTTTCGGAAGCTGCAAATCTTCCTTGGGCACCTGTTTATTTTCTGCGGCTGAAGATAACTGTAAACAAAGACTTTCCATTGTGATTTTCGAGTCTAAAGGAATATTTTTAAGCTGCTCCAAAACAAGCGTATCACTTTCGATATTCTCTTGCTTTTGCTGTATGAATGCTTCGATTATTGACTTTGTATTTTCACCGCCCTGAGATATCTCTTTTATATCCGGTATTGAAAAGCCGATTTTACGAAGCAGAGCAATATTCTTAAGTCGGTCAATATCCGCTTGCGAAAACTCGATATTTTTTCTTCCGCTGTAGTTTTCCTCGATATCGGGTGCTATCAATCCGTTATCGATATACAGTCGCACGGCACGGTCCGTAAGCCCTGTCTGAGCCAGAACTTCTTTCATTTTCATAAGGCTTCAAGCCCCCTTTCGTGCCGATTATACCGATTTACCTAAGGTAAATGTCAAGCAAAAAATTATATTTAATATTGAATTGAACGGTAATATACTGATTCCTTTTTTCTGCGGTTTTCAAAATCAAAATATTGCTGCTGAGAAAATCCGTGAACGATAAAGAAACCGCAAACATCCTTATACAAAAGCTGTATTTCCATTTGCTCAAAAATAAAGATAAAACACTTTATCATATTAGTTGTATAAACCGCAGAATGATGCGGGTCAGTATCACTGTCATTTAACACACACGATATCTCTCTGCATATTTCACCTTCGGTATAATTTAATATGAATTCAAAATCATCTTCGATAAAGCATTCATCTGCACTGTTCTGATCATATTTCAGAAACTCATTGTACTCATTTATACCGTCTTCATAACAATCGCAAAAGAAAGACTTAACGTCTTTATAAGGAAGCTCTGTACCAATCAATTTTGAAACAGAAATATATGCCGAAATAAGCTTTTTAATATAGCTGTTTGTATAGCTGTGATTGTCAATAATTCTCCAGATTTCATTCTCTTTGTCGGCAAGCAACATAGAAACCTTGTCTTTATTATTTTCAAAAAACTCTTTTTCCAAATTAATCACCTGCTTTTCAGCCGTTAGTTATATAAATCCGCCATATCCTCTTCTTCGAAGTTATTGTCTTTGCGGTAGAGGAAGGCGGATTTCTCCTGCTCGTGCTTGACAACTTTTATTTCACCGTCAACAAAGCTGACGCAGACATCGTTATCAATACCCATACCGTCGGGGCCGTTAAGCTTTTTGATTTCATCCTTGAAGCGGTGCCAATACTCCGACTCAAAGTGAGGACAATTACAGTAAGGCAGAAGACCGACACAATCGATAAAAGCAAACTCGCCGCCTTCGAGGCAATCATCCCAGCCCATATCAAACCAACACATTGCACCTGAGCTTAAACCGGAGAGGACAATCCCCTTCTCATACGCTTCACGGAAAATCTGAGTTGCACCCGTTTTATTCCAGGTATCCATAAGGAATTTGAGATTACCGCCATCGACATAGACGATATCACTTGAGAGTATTTTTTCTCTTATTTCATCGTAAGTAAGGCTTTCGTCGGTAAGATAAAGTCCCTCACCCGTACAGCCGTACTTTGCAAAGGCATCGATAAAGGTTTGTGTATCGTCGTGAGAATCAAAGCTCGCAGTAGGAAGAAAAAGCATCTTCGGATGCTCCTTATCACAAAGCGAGCAAATATGCTCAATCATAGTCCAGATTTCACCGTATTCAAAGCTTCCGCCGCCTATTGCCACAATTTTACCCATTGCTTTTCTCCTTTACTCTGGCCTGTATCTGTTAAAATTATATCACATAAAGCGAATAATGACAATTATTATTGAAAATAATAACAGTACCAAACAGAAAAAGGAGAAAAAGAATGGAGCTTAAAGATTCGAAAACTATGAACAATCTGCTTGCAGCATTTGCAGGTGAAAGCCAGGCGCACACGAAGTATTTATACTACGCTTCGAAAGCTAAAGAAAACGGATTTGAGCAGATTGCCGCAATATTTGAAGAGACTGCAAAGAATGAAAAAGAGCACGCAGAGATATGGTTTAAGCTGATTAACGGCGGCAAGATGCCCGAGACACTTAACAACCTCACAGATGCCGCCGCAGGTGAAAACTACGAATGGACAGATATGTACGCAGGCTTTGCTCAAACTGCAAGAGAAGAAGGTTTTGAGCAGATTGCTTTCTTGTTTGAAGGCGTAGCAAAAATTGAAAAAGAGCACGAAGAAAGATACAGAAAGCTAATCGGCAACATCAACGAGGGACTTGTATTCAGCCGCGACGGAGATGCTATATGGCAGTGCCGCAACTGCGGACACATCTTTATAGGCAAGAGTGCCCCTGAGGTGTGCCCCGTATGCTCACACGCAAAGGCCTATTTTCAGATAAAGCCTGAAAATTATTAAAAAAAAGCTGTAACCCAACGGTTACAGCTTTTTTATCAGTTATCCAATATTTCAATTTTGATTGTGCAAGTGTTTTTACCGCAATAATTACCGTTCTCATCATATGCACTTACAATACATATACAGGTATAGTTGCCTTTTTTGACAGGCAACGTATCGGTCAGCTTATCGCCGAGAATACATTCACCGGGTTTAAGTGTCGGCGATTCGTATATCGGGTCCTGTCTGTTTTTTGGAAGATAAATTGAAAACTGCAGATTATGCTTTGAAACCTTAGGGTTTTCAAGCATTATTGTACCCTGAGCATAGGTATGCTCAAACACAACGTCGGAATTAACACGGTAGACAATTTCTTTATCGCCAAGCGATTCTATCTGACCTTTTTCGGCAATAACACCGACTCTGACCTCGCCGCGAGGAATAAGCCAGCCGCCGATCATATGAAAAAAGCCGAGACTGCCCAGGGCAAAAGCCGCAACAACCATAAGCAGACAGCTTGCCGACAGCATTGCGGCAGCCTGAACTACTTTCGGGTTACGCTTTTTATCAGCCTGCTCTGCAGGTTTTTCAGCTTTGTGTTTGAGTGACATCAGAAGTTTCCTCTTCAATTCCGACCTGAACGGTCAAATCAGAACTTTGTACACCTATAAGCTTATAGGTTTCAGGGTCATATCCCGCAACAACAAGCTTCATTTTGTGAGTGCCGTAAGGTCTGCCGTTTATACCGATATCGGTAAGACACCAGCCTGCAGGCAAGCCTCTTGAGCTGAAGCATATATTGCCTGCCTCATCAACTATAGAAGCTATAATAACACAGTTGTTATCTGAAACATTGACAAGATTCAGTGCCGCCTGAGAGTTTTTCTCGGGGAAAAGAAGCTCGTCAGCTGCGTAATAACGGAATTTTTTTGTATCGCCCTTACGTTTCATATTATCAGCATACTCGTGCTGAGCAGAAAGATCTTCAAGAACGTACAGTGTAAGGTCGGATGAAATATTTTTACCCTTGTACTCGGGAATTGCATCATCCGGAATACCAAATCGACTTGAAGTAACCCAGGCAATAATGCAAACTGCAGCAATAAGCACACTGACAGCAAGAACAACAGCAGCAAACTTATTGACACCGAATGCTTCAATTTTTGATCTGAGCTGTTTTGTCAGACTACCGCTATATTTTTTTACAGCCTTAGCTTTGGATGACTTATTAGGCTTAGATTTTTTAGATTTAGCCTTAGCGGAAGTTTTTTCAGCAGGCTGCTTTTTTTTCGGTGCTATTTGAGTTTCGGTCTTTGCAACCTCAACCTTTGCAGGTTCAGCTACAGGAGTTTCAACCACAACGGGCTCTTTCTTTTCTTCCTGAGGCTTTTTAACCGGAGCGGCTTTTATCGGTGCATTTTTACCTTTATATGCTGTAGCCGCCTGCTTTGCGGCGGCTGCATTTTTCTTTTTCTTTTTTTGTCTAGCGTTTGCCATTGATTATTCTCCAGATCAGGTTGTAATATCCCAGGGACGTGAAGTCATACCCCAGAACTGTTGATAGCGGTTAAACTGAACAGCATCAACAGTAATGTTAAGAGACAGCTCAACAGTACCGCTGAGAGCACTTATTGCAGAAGCATCGAAATTTGCACCGTCAAAGCCTTGAATGACCTCAATATATCCGTCAATTTCATCGAGAACACCCTTGTGGTAAAGATAACCGTCAGACATACGGTTATCGGTAAATTCATCGGTGTTGACGGTATACGGAAGGTTCACATCGCCCTGAAGGCGTGTCTCATCACCCTCTGACGGAGTATAAAGCCATTCATGAGAAACCTTAACCCTTGAGAAAGCAACGCCGTTACCAAGCTGCCTGATTTCGGCACGGAGTTTACTGACATAATTGGGAGCTGATGAATCGGTATAATCAAGCTTGATTGCACCTGCTGAAGATGTGTAGACCCCTTTGTCAACAGAATCCTGAATTACATAAACCTTTGAACCGTCATCCTGAAGGAAGTAGACATTCATCTTATAATCGAAATCCTGCAATGTAGTAAAGCGGATAGGATTGAGAGGCTCACCTGTAAGCCAGGCAGTAGTTGCAGTATATATAACAGCAACAGCACAAACCACCAAAGCGACAACCGCAAACGGATTGAGCTTAAATTTCTTATTCTTATTTACAGTCTTTTTGCTCATTGATTTGTCGCCCTTTCGGTTAAAGTTTTTATTCAGCAGATGTTGTTTCTGCTACAGGATAGTGGTCTGCCTGAACAGCGTTGATAACAACGTCGACATTACAATCGAGAGTACGAATACCGTCAACAGGCTCAACAGCCATAAAATAATCATACTCTACCCAGAAAGCACAGCAGAAGCTCTTTGTTTCGCCTGCTTTAAGCTCAACGAAACTTGACGAATCCTGATTGAGGAAGGCAAGCTGCTCTTCAGCAGACATAGCATCAAGCTCAGACTGTCTGTCGCCTATCTTTTCGGTAAGGACATCGGCAATCATTTTATCTGTTCTGAAATAAGTGCCGTTACTTTCGATAACACGCTTACCTTCGGCGTTTTCATACACACCGGGTACAACTTGTTCAACATCGGTATATTCGGTTGTATTTTTATACTCGTAGATATAGTAGCGTACGCCTTTATCGGTTGTAACTGCTCTTGATTCTTCAGTTATGTCTACAAGGACAAGTGCATCGCGGTCACCTGTGTTTTCTAACGTAACCGTAAAGAACTTACAGGCGTGCTCAAACATTTTGCTTCTTTCGTCTGCATCGGCAAACTTTGTTGCTGCATCAAACTTAAGCTCGGCTGTTTCACCGTCAAAATCGGAGGTAATATTGATACTGTCCATATTAAACTCTTTAGCAGCTTCACCGAAAGCGGTAAACCATGCAGTTGTATGCTCAGCCGATGAATAGAAGCCGACTGTAAAGACGAGCATCAGCGAAAGAATAACGCTGAGAATACTGCGTTTATTGATTCTTTTCATTTTCGGTTACCTCCTTTTCGGATTTTTTATAAATAACAAAACGGATAAGCATAAGCACAAGAAGCACTGCCGCAAGAACTAAAATAACAGTAGTGCTGTTGAAATTCAGTGCGAGCAAGCCGAGATACGGCACGCTGAAGACAACCTTGCCGATGATATCGGAAACTTGTGTCGGCAAACGGTCGGGAGATAAATTACTGTCACCTTTTGTGTAAACAAGACCGTTTTCTGCGTCTACACTGATTATGCGGTGAGTAAATGTATTATCATTATCACCCAAAAGCTTTGCCGTAATAACGTCGCCCTCGGTATACTCCTCAGACTCACGCACAAAAACAATAGAGCCCTCAGGAATTTCGGTTTCCATACTTGGTGTTGCAACAGCAAAAACCTTTGTACCCGTAGCCATAATGCCTGCTGTAAACAGAAAGACAAGAGTTATTGTAATAGCAATTATATTGTAGATAATATTAAAAATCTTCATAAATTACTCGGTTTCTGTCATTTCACCTGAAGTGTAAATTGTACCGACCTGAGTCCAATCAACATAATCAGACTGTCTGGCTTCAAAGATTACTTTAACGTTGAGAGTTTTGCCTGAAATCATACTGCTTTCTGTATTCTCACCGCTGTAACGGATAGAATTGAAAAGCGGAATAACGTTGGGAGTTGTGCCTTCTTTTGAGGCATCGAAAGCAGGGATAACAGCGGAAGACTGTTTGGTTTCATCAAAAGTACCGTAGTAGAGGTAACCGCCGTTATATGACCAGAGAGAAGGATCGGTAAACTCAACGGTAAGCGGTGAAGCTTCGGTATTATCGAAAGCAACTTCTGCTTTATCACCGTAACCGTAGACAACCTTTATACGAAGCTGTGTATCGATTGAAGAGGTGCTTTCAATAAACATTTTACAATCTGGATATTCCGAGATTTTTTCTATATCAACAGCATTCTTTTCGGAATCGAATGAAGCAAGAAGCTCATCCTCCGGAACAATTTCTGTTCCGTCAAAATCAGAAGAAAAATCGCCCGTAAGAATATAGCCGACATTACCTGTAGCGAAGCTGTGCTTACCGCCTACACCGCCAAGTGAGCCGCCTGAACTGAGAGTAAACCAGGCATAGGCACCGTTGGCAGCTGCAAGACCGACAAGCAACGCCACAGAAAGAACAAGGCAGATTATTTTATTTTTCATTCTGAGTCCACCTCTTTTTGTGATTTTCCGGCTCTGTGACTTTCAATCATTACAGCCACACAGACTATATAAAAAGCAATTACTGCGATTTTACCGGGTAACGTATCGAGCGCCCATGCGGCATAGCCGACAAGCGGTATATCAAAAACCACTCTGCCGCTACAAGCCTGATAGCCGGCAGGCACAGGATCGGCAACGTTGTTATTGTCACCTTTTGTATATACGAGCTGCTCGGTTTCGTTGATATAAATTACGCGGTGCATAAAGGTTTTTCCGTTGACAGGGCTTGTAAAAACAAGCACGTCTTCCCCTACCCTTACATCCTGAATTTCAACCTGCTCCGTAAAAGCAAGGCTGCCTTTGAGAATAGCAGGTTCCATACTGTCGGAACTTACGTAGTAGGTATTCAGTCCGAACAGTCTCGGCATCCATATAAGGATAGCGAGCAAAAATATAATAACGCTGAGTATTGCAAAAAGCTTATTTCTTCTCTTCATTGTCACTTGCCTTATCTTCCTTTTCGGCGGTGCTTTTTTTGTAGATAGTGAAAACCTCATAAGCAATTATAACGCACATAGGCAGAAGAATCAGAACAAAGAACGTTGCGGGATTCTGCCTGAGATTAACAAGCTTTTGCATAAGCGAGCTTTTGGCAAGTACCTTACCTATAACCTTCTCGCCTTCAGCGGGATATTCGTCGTTAATTGTGTTAGCATCACCCTTAGTGGTGAAGCTGTACGTACCGTCACCGTCGTCAATAACATCGACGATACGGTGAGTAACAATCATATCATTAAGCTGCGGATGACTGGAATAAAATGTTATTACGTCGTTTTTACTGAGTTTTGAAGGATCTGTTTCTTTAATGATTATTACCGAGCCTACAGGATACTCGGGAGTCATACTACCCGTCTGGACAGCCATAAAGCCGTAACCTAAAACAGTTGTCGCTTTGCCGCTTTTAGCATTGATGCCGGTAAGCACCATAACACCTGCGGCAAGAAGAAGGACAAGTACAAGTATTACATTGATGATGTTTGAGATTACTTTTTTCATAGCTGCCCCTTCGGATAATACAAATTAAAAATTACTGGAATATAAGTTCAACGTCAGCTGTAAAGCTCTGGTCGAAATAGCCGTTCCCTGCTGTGCCGGGAAGTCTGATATTGTAATAGAGAACATACATACCGCTTTCTTTTTCGGTATAATCTGTTACCGGCATCTGAGAAATGAGTTCCACATAAGGCTTATTATATTCTTTGTGACTGATTACAAAATCCTTGTAATCGTCTTTACCATCCGATGTGAACTTTACACTGTACTGCAAACCGTTAATGAGGGCTGATTCACCCTCAGCAGGCTCTGCAAAGCCTGTGAGTCTGAGCCAGTTGTGCTGTGATTCATCGGCATTGAAGAGTACCTTGAAGCTGTAGGACTGACCGGGAACAAAGCTGAGGGGGATTTCACCGTCATAATTCTTCCAATTTTCGCTTACCGGGTCATAAATCTGGATTTCGCTGATACCTGAGTTGATTGACTCTTCTGTACTCGGACTTTCCATATTGGCACCGATATGTCTTACCCATGAACGCTCGCCTGTAGCAAACCAGGCAAACGTACCGCAGATAGCGACGAGAACAACAACAATACCTGCAATTATAAGCTGTACTGAGTTTTTCTTCATATCTTTCATATTCAGCTAAATCCCCCTTTCATAATTTTTAGAAAAGATTGAATAATTTGCGGACACCCCAGATGGGAGCATCTTCAACGTTGATAAAGATGACAATCTCATCACAATCGATATTGGTATCAGAAGTCATCGCAAGCTTCCATGTACCGTTCTCAAGATTTGTAGGAGTTGCATTGAGAACCTTTGAGCCGTTATTGCGTACCTCAGCAGAAACTGAAGTGATTGACTTACCTGCGGGAAGCTCACTGCCGACACGGAGGATATATGCACCTTCGGCAAAATCCATGGGAACAACCATACTTGAGCAAAGGTTTCCGCTGTGCTTACCGCTGACAGCAAATGCTGTAACGCCTGAGATGTTGCTCATACCTGAGAATACAGAGAGCACTGCATTTGCGTTAGCATCAAGACCGCTGTACTGATAGGTTACCTTGAGAGTCTTACCGACATCCAGATCAAGATATCTGAGCATCTTGTCTCCGTCGAAATTTCCGTTACCGAGCTTATACTCTGCATATCTATCAGCCTTGGCACCGAGCGGAAGTGTCGCTGTATCAGTATCAATCTGAGTTGTTGTACCAACAGGCTTGACGAGATAGTAATTATCAACCGACTCATAGCTGCCGAAAGTAAGCTGTGCATTGAATGTGCCAAGTGTTGAAGGAGCAGTGATAGTGGTGAAGGTTGTGATTGAGCCTGCACCTGCACCGCTTGCAAGGTTAATTCTTGCACTTGCGAGCTTGACACCTGCAAGGAACTTCTCAGTAGGAACAAAGCCGTTATCGGTATTTTCGTTTGCAAACGCAACAGGTACGGGATAACCGCTGAAGCCGTTAAGTCTTGTCATTGAAGTACCGAATTTAAGCTGTTCCATTGTGGCGCCGTTTGTAAGGTAGTGAGTTGACTTTGCAGTTGCAGAGTCAGCTACAGACGACATCTGCATATCGTGGTAGCATGTATCGTGTACTGTACCGTCGCCTGTGATGATGTTACCTCTTGTTGCAGCCTTGACATCGGAAGCGAACACACAATTCTCAAGCTCAACTACATCATCAACCTTACCTGCGATACCTGCGGCAACACCGCCGGAAGCAGCTTCAGCATCGATATAAACAGTTGAAAGAACATTGCGTATAACTGAACCGTCGCCGGCTGATGCAACGACACCGCCGGTTGTGGAAGCATCAGAAACAATCTTACCCGAAACAATACAGCCGTCAATTGTTGCACCGTTGCAGTAACCGACAAGACCACCGACTACAGCTTCCTCGCCTGTATCAAGAGCATTTACCGTACCTATTGCATAGGTATTGGTAATAACAGATCCACTCTGTGCTGCCTTGGCAAGCATACCGCCACCCTGTTTACCGGTAACGGTAACATCAATACCCGCAATTCCCAGACCATCAATCTTACCGCCATTTACAGTACCGAAGAGAGCATCGTTACCGTCGGCACCGATTGTAACGTTGGAAACCACCTTGCCGTTACCGTTGAGGTTAGCCTTAAAGTTATCAATATAAGATGACCAGACAGCCGTGCTCATATCGATATCATTAATAACTTTGAAATTACTTGCCGGATTTGTACCGTAGAATGAAAGTGCAACAAACTGGTCAGGTGTTGAAATCTCAAACGGAGCACCTGCTGTACCCTGACCGCCTGCAAAGTTGGGATGACCAAGACCGGTTACCTCAACAAAGAGGTCGAGCTGAGCATTATCGGCAAGAGTCAGACCATAGAAGTCTGTTACTGTTGCAGATGCACTGATTACGGAGCGATTATCTGCACTTGCATCATAGTCACCCGGTAATGCATTGACAGCAAGAATCTTTCTGCCGTTTACATTACCCGATTCACCAATGATTGTTGCCGAAGCAAGCTCGGAACCGGATGTACGTCTCCAGAGGTCTCTGTTGACTGAGTCATAACTGAGCGGAGTTGAGCTGCCGAGAGCAAGGTTATCGATATAGTTATCGTTACCTACAAGAGCTGTAGCCGAGCTGATGAATGAGTATGTGCGAAGCACTCTGTACATACGGCTGCGTACTTTTTCAACCTGCTCACCGTCTACAGTATCATAAGCCTCTGTTTCAAGGATAGTTGTAAGCTGCGGATAATAGACATTGTGATAAATCTCGTTAGCCTCATCAATAATCATACCATCTGATACAGTATAAGCTCCAATCATTCCGCCGTGATTTGTAAGCTTAACTATATCAAGCGTACGCTCAGCAAGGTCATAAATATTGCTGAAGGTACTGCCGCTCATTTGCTTATCAAACATACAGTGTTCAAGTGTACCTGTTGACTCGGCAACAAAGATATTAAGCGGATTTGTGTTTGTTGCAAGGTCAAATATACCTGAAGAGTAAGCGGAAGTGATGCTGCCGCTGTTACGTGCCGCAAAACCACCTATTACACGATCAGAAGCGGCATTGTTGACAATAATGTTACAACGTGTGTAACAGTTTTCAATTATACCGGTATTGTTATTGACAAAACCGCCAAGGTTTGTTGCATCGCCAAATGTAAGGTTGCCTATTGTAAAGCTGTTTCGGATTGTACCGCTGTTATTTACAACGAGACCGCCCATACCTGAGACAGCGTTACCTGTAAAGTTACCTACAGAAGCACTAAGCTCAATCAAACCGTTATTGGTAACCGCAATACCTGCAACGTCCTGAGTTGAAGTACTGTCTATGTAGTCTACGTTTGCAACTACACCGATAATCTTACCTGTGCTGCCGACAGTTGTTGCAACTGCTGCAGAACCTATGCCGGAAGCAGAGCCGTAAACATTGACACCTTCTACAGTACCTTCCGCCTCACCTATCAGGCTTTCGCCTGCAAAGCTGACGTTTTCAAAGGTCATATTGCTGAGAGTTGACTTACTGTCAAGCTTTGCAAAGAGCGTACCGGTAAGGTTTCTGATAGAGTAACCGTTACCGTCGAAGTAAATGCCGTCGTATGCAATAGACTGACCTTCAACATTGTAATTTTGATTTGTAAGGTCGCTGATAGTTCTGTTGTATCCGTCAAGCGTTACATAACCCATAAGCTTGAAATTTACAGCACCTGAAACCGGTGTGCCGTTTTCAAGTATGGGTGTTGCCCACTGTCTGTACATTGAATCAGGAGCTGAAGCGTTAAGTGCTGCAAGCTCATCGTTTGTCATACCGACGTGCTTCAGGTCTTCCTGAGTTGCAACAAGGTAAGGATGAGACTCAGTACCGAGCATCGGAGCACAAAGACGGGACACAAGACGGTTAGCAACCTGTGAATAAACGTTGCCGTCTTTATCTGCCTTTTCGCCATCTTTCGAATCAATTGAAATGACGAAGTTTACATACTGTGCTTCGTTCTGCGTTCTCTGAATAGAGAGAGTATTTGTAACGCTGTCTATAACGCCCTGAGCCGCATCAACAATGCTATTTTCATCTGCATAGCCGTATTTGTAAAGACCGACATTCTCAGTATCATCACCGCTACCGCTTGAGACATACTCAAAATCGACCGGGATATTGAGAGCCATTGAAATACCTTCGCCGTTTGCCGCCAGAGTATCTAACGGATTAAGCTGAAGAGCAACAACGCTGAGAAGAGCATTGGTTCGGATAACCAACGAAACATCGTTTTTAAAGAAAGCGTTAAGATAGGGATAAGCACCCTTTGTGTAACCGAACTGATAGTTGATAAGATTTCTGTTACCGGCAGTAAGATACTCTGTAGAAAGTGCTTTAGAGTTTGAATCTATACTGCCACTGATAGTCTTACCGACAACCTGATCAGTAATTGAAATATTAAGGTCAAACAGAAGGTTTGCACTCTGTACACCGCTATCGAGCAAGCCGATAACACCGCCTGCACCGTATTTGGCATTACTGTAATCAACAGTTGTTGTAGTACCGAGTGTTGCACCTGAAGAGTAAGCATCGGAAAGCTTACCGTATGCTATACCGATAACACCGCCTGCGCCGACTGCTGCAGCATTTGCTACATCACCGAAATCGGCTGCAACAGAAGCACCTGAGTAAACATCCTTGAGATCGTTATAGTTGACACCGACAAGACCGCCGACACCGACTGTATTGTTTGCACAAGAATTAAACGTGCTGTTGCCGTAGCAGTAATATACGTTACCGCTGGAGAACGATGTAGAAACCTCTGCACCGGAGTAAGTAATACCTGCAAGACCACCTACACCGTAAACACTGCCGTTTGTATTGTAGTCTGCTTCACTTACGGTAACAATACCGCTGCCGAAGCAGTAAGTGATTGCTGCCTGCTCCGCACCATTTGCCTTTGAATCGTTATAAAGAATACCGACTACACCGCCAGCACCGTAATGGCCTGAACTTGCAAGCGGAGTACCTGCAAAAGCCTGAGTACCGTTGATGATCCAGGGATGAACCTGAGTAGCATCGGATGAAGGTCTGAACTCAACATTGACAGCACCTGTTGAGTAGCTGTTGGTGACAGGCTGCTCACAGTAACCGACAAGACCGCCGACTACATTGTAGCCACTGACTGTTACGGAAGCTGATGAATCATTGATACCGCAACCGGACTTGCTGCGGGTTGCAGCACCGATAAGACCACCAACATTGGAGCCCGTTGCAACTATACCGTTGCCACCTTCCGACTGAACAGCGTGACAGTTTTCTATTTTGACTGTCGCACTGTCTGACTTGTTGGAAACGTCCTGTGTAACTATAGCACCGACAAGAGCACCAACGTTATCTTTACCGACAACTTCATATACACCGACAGTGAGATTTCTGATTTCTGCGTTCTCAAGAGAACGGAAGAGACCAATCTCATTATAAGACGGCATATTGATTGTAAGGTTATCGGCTGTATATCCGTTACCGTCAAATGTACCTTCAAAGCCGCTGACGGGAACGAAATTCTCACCGCTCATATCGATATCGGCAACTAAGATATAGTCGCGTACAAAAGACCTACCATCACCGTTAAGTGTATAGAAGTCATAGAACTTGGAACCCTTAACAGCTTCTCTGCTGTTACTAAGAGCAAAGAGTTGCCTTGCAGTTGCAACAGCATAGAATTTATCAACACCATCCGTTTTACTTCCGACTACAGGATAGTAAACCTTTCTGGTAACATCAACGCTCATATCATCTACACTGACTGACTTAGTCATATCAAAGTAAGGCAGCTTTGTGCTGTATGCAACCTCTCCGTTACTGTGAACCGTGCCGTTGTTGAGAACTGCACCTGTCTGAGTTCCATATATATTGGGGTAAACTTTTGTTGATCCGTCTTTATCACGGAAAAGAATATCAGTATTCTTGTTGATACCTTCAGGTGTTTTAATACCATACATATCGGAATCAAGACCGGCAGGATATTCAACCGTATCTGAAAGATCAAGTATAGAAGATGAGAATGTATACTCACTGCTATTACCAACAGTAAGAGGATACAGATAACCTGCATACTTGTTTACATCGTTTTCCTTATTCTTGACCTCATTGGGATCAACCTCAATGGGTAACACTGCCAGATCAACATAAGCCGAAGTGTAAGCATCCCCTGCTACATCTGCCTCAGAGCTTACTGAGAAATTGTAGCAACCTTCTACCTTGGTAACCTTTGTGTATTCCTCAGATCCGTTAGGTGAACCGACAAGGTCTGTATCAACAAATACATCTGTTACTGTAGCACCGGTTGAAAGAATCGGATTGACAACTGAACTATCTCTAATAAGAAGTGCATTTGTCGGAGCAACAATAACACCGTCTGCGATAACATTTGCAACGCCTGCACTCTGACCAACGGTCAGACCTCTGTTGTTTACCGCACCGTTATACTCGGAAACGGTTGCCGCTACAAGTGAATCAGCAATATTAAGTGTACCTGAGCTGACATAACCTACAAAACCGCCTGCTACACCGTTAGTGTTAGTTGTACCGACACTTGCAAGGCCGAGAGTGAAAGAATTTATAATGCTCGTTGTTGAACTTACGAGACCTATAAGAGCACCGACATTCTTATCTTTTGCAGCTGTGGTAATCGTATCGTAAGAATAACTAGATGTAGAGGTAAAGCAAGAATCAAGCTGAGAGTTGTTTGCTCTGCCGACAAGACCGCCGACAGCTGTTCTGCCGATTACAAAACCGTCTGCTACAGAGCAGTTCGTGATAACAGCGTTATTTGCATAACCGACAAGACCACCGACTCTGTCTTTACCTGTAACTCCGCCAACAACAGTAGTTATGTTGGAATTTTCATCCGTAAACGAAAGCTCAGAAGCAAGCTCGATATGGATGTTCTTGAGAGTTGCTGAGCTGTTACCTGTACCGATGTAGCCGAAGAAACCGACGTTATCCTCATCAGCACGGGAAATATAAACATTTGAGAGCATATAACCCTGACCGTTGTAGACACCGGTGAAGGGAGCGGAAGATGTACCTATAGGATCGATACCCTTACCGTTTGCGAAGAGTGCACCCTCTGTTGCGGGGCTGTACTGGTTATTGTCAGCTGCTGCAAAGTCGATATTTGCAACCTGATTGTAGTAAGCACCGCGAAGTGCACGCACAACCTTGAAGTGCTTGGGTTCCTCAACCTGGAAGGGTTTATCCTTACTACCGTTACCGGCAATTTCCATACTGACAAACTGGATACCCACTTCAAGACCATAGGAATACTTTGCACTGATATAACCTACAATATCCATATTTTCGGTTGTTTCAACCGTTATAATACCGGGATAGTAGGAATAACTGTGAGTAGTACCCTCTACTGTTTCGGTAAGACCGGGAGTCTCACCGTTATAGTTATTTGCCGAAACAGTAACCTTATTAAGATCAACACTTTCGTCTTCAACAGAAATATTAAACTTCTGCTCGAAGGAAATCAGCTTATCAAGGCTGCCTTCACCGTCAATATCAATTCTGTCATAAGCAAGTCTGAAGAATCTGGATGAAGATGTACCATTCTGAGTATTATCATTAAATGTGATGATAGCAACATCTGAGTATGTACCGCTGTTATACGGATTTTCACCCGTAGGCGGTTTTGCCGGATCAGCAATAGTACTATCAACCATAAACGAACTGACGTTTTCAGCAGACTCTGCTTCTGCTGACATATAACGGTTCTGATAATTGATATCAATATAGGTATCTGAAGCGTCGTTAAACTGGTTGATATAGAAGGAGTTGCAACCGTAAGCAACAATATTCTGCGGATAAGATGACAAGTAGACATTTTCTACATAGTCTGTGAACTCTACATTATTGTCGAGAGCACTGCCTGCAGCCTTTGCAAAGTTCATCTGAGTGCCGTCATTTCTGACTTCACCGATAATCTTACCTACATTTGTATCACTCTGGTTTTCGAGTGTTACATAGTCAGCTTTAACAGTTGTACCGTTGACACTTGTATAGAGGTCAATCTTTGCAGAAACGATTGACTTGGAAATCATCGTATCGGATGAATCAAATGTCTTGGTTGCGAAGTTGTAAATCTTACCGATGATACCGCCTGCTGCACCGAGAATACGTAAGGCAGAACCTGTTGCATTGGAATCAGCTTTTCTGCGATAACCTGAAACCTCACCCTGAACGGTTGATGTTGTAATTACGATGCTGTTGAGTGAAGCTAAGTTCTCACCGACAAGACCGATGACACCGCCTGCTGTGCAGTTCTTGTGCTCAAGAGACTGCTGGCCGATTTTACCTGTTACATCACAATCGGAGATATTGAGTAAAGTTACATTATCAACATAGCCAACCACACCACCTACTGCATTGTAGAATGGACGCTTGTTAGCTGCACCGGATGTACTGGTTGCACCGTTGATTGTTACAGTTATCTGTGCGGTATCTGTACCGATATCACAACCGGCAACAGAAATGTTGCCTGCATTGTTTGCTACTTCGGCAATTATACCGCCTGCTACATCGTAAGCATTGATGACAACTGAAGTAAGCTTTGCGCCGGTTACTTCAAGATTATCTTTTGCAAGACCGACTACACCACCGAGGCGGTCGCCCGCTTCGGAGAAAGCATTGTCTGCATAGCTTGTTTTAAAGAAGCCGCCTACTATTTCTAACTCTGCATCACATCCGCTTATCAAAGCTGTAATTTCAGCATCCGCAATCTTGCTGTTGCCCGTTGTTTCACCGGCAATACCGCCTGCGTATGCAATATAGTTCTTATGAACACCTTCATTTCTGTTTACAAGAACGTTGGCATCAGTTACCTTGACATTTGTGATTGTACCGCCGAATGAACCTGCAACACCGCCGACAAATACGTTTCTGACAGCTGCATCACTCGGGGTTGTACCTGCAGTAGCAGCACCGACAACGTCAACACCGCTGACACTAATAC
>JAZSEX010000084.1:0-5614 GCA_045531935.1 Acutalibacteraceae bacterium
AAACTGCCGACGTGGCCTGCGACCATTACCACCGCTATAAGGAAGACGTGGCCCTGATGAAGGAGATGGGCCTGAAGAGCTACCGTTTCTCTATCAGTTGGCCCCGGGTCCTGCCCAACGGATGTCAACAGTACACAAGGCAGGCGATCAGTTTGCTCAGTTCACCAAGGGTGCTCCCGACGAAATTCTCAAGAAATGTACACACGCTTTTATCGGCGGTCAGGTCGTTGAAATGAACGACGAAATCCGTGCAAAGATTGCAGAAGAAAATACCCGTATGGGTAACAAGGCTCTGCGTGTATTTGCTGCAGCATATAAGATGTATGACAAGGCTCCTGAAGTATATGACTCAGCTTCTCTTGAGTACGATATGATATTCATCGGTCTTACCGGTATGATTGACCCCGTACGTCCTGAGGTTAAGGATGCTATTGTTGAGTGCCGCGGTGCAGGTATCACACCGATTATGATTACGGGTGACCACATCAACACTGCAAAGGCTATTGCACGTGAGCTTGGTATTCTCAACGACGATTCTCAGGCTATGATGGGTGTTGACATTGACAAGTACTCTGACGAAGAGTTTGAAAAGATAGTAGAAAACGTACGTGTTTATGCACGTGTTCAGCCTGAGCACAAGACAAGAATTGTCAATGCATGGCGTAACAAGGGCTACGTTACAGCTATGACAGGTGACGGTGTAAACGATGCTCCTTCGATCAAGAATGCCGATATCGGTGTCGGTATGGGTATCACAGGTACTGACGTTACAAAGAATGTTGCAGATATGGTTCTTGCTGATGATAACTTTGCAACAATCGTTTCTGCAGTGGGCGAGGGCAGAAGAATTTACGACAATATCCGTAAGGCTATTCAGTTCCTTCTCGGCTCCAACCTTTCTGAGGTTATCTCAATCTTCTTCGCTTCGATTATGAATTTCACAATTCTCGAAGCTCCGCACCTTCTCTTCATCAACCTTATCACAGACTCACTTCCCGCTCTTGCTCTCGGTACAGAGCGTCCCGAAGCTGACATTATGAGAAGAAAGCCCCGTAACAAGAACGACGGTATTTTCTCGGGCGGTCTCGGTATCGACTGCTTCTATCAGGGACTTATCGTTTCTATCCTTACTGTTACCGCTTTCTATATCGGTGAATTCCTTGAAACAGGTCACCTCGTATTCCGCAACGTTGCAGACAGTGCAGACGGTATGACAATGGCGTTCTTCACAATGGCTATGTGTGAAATCTTCCATTCATTCAATATGCGTTCACAGCGCGGCTCTGCAGTAGCAATGGTATTTAAGGGCAGTCACAACTGGCTCCTCTACGGTGCAATGCTTCTTTCATTTGTTCTCACAACAGCGGTTGTCGAAATCGACTTCCTCTCCAACCTCTTCGGCTTTGCACACCTCGATGCTCTCGAGTACGGTATTGCTCTCGGTCTTGCATTCCTTATCATCCCGATAGTAGAAGTTATCAAGGCAATCCAGAGAAAGACAGCGAAAAACAAATAATCAGACAACAAAATTCAAACGGCTTGTATGAGGCAACTCATACAAGCCGTTATTTTTTAGTTTTGCGAGATGTATTCTTCCGCATAGTGTGCGGCGACTGCACCGTCTGCGGCAGCCGTAACAATCTGCCTGAGTGTTTTCGTGCGTATATCTCCTGCAGCAAAAACACCGTCTATATTTGTTTTCGTTGTTTCATTTGCGATTATATATCCGTTGTTGTCGAGCGACACAGCATCACCGAGGAAAGCCGTTGAAGGCTGTCTGCCGATGCTTACGAATATACCGTCGCAATCTATTGTTTTCACTGTGCCGTCTTTGTTTAATATCTCAACACCTTTAACACCGCTGTCGTTGATGATTCTGTTTACAGTGCTGTTGAATACAAGTTCGATATTTTCGGCTTCGCCCAGCGGCTTGTGATAAATCTTTTCGGCACGCAGTGTATCTCTGCGATGTATCAGATAAACTTTTTTTGCAAGCCTCGAAAGGTACAGCGCATCTGCAACTGCAGAGTTACCGCCGCCTATTACAGCTACGGTTTTGTCTTTGTAGAATCTGCCGTCACAGTGTGCACAGTAATGCACACCCATACCTGTAAGCTCTTCTTCATCGTGGATACCGAGCTTTTTCGGATGAGCACCTGCAGCTATAATTACTGTTTTTGCGTGCAGTGTGCCGTCATATGTGGTGATATGCTTTGTATTTTCAGAAAAATCTACAGAAGTTATTTCTGTGTATTCTGTTTTTGCACCGAATTTTTCAGCACCCTGCTGCATTTTCATTCCGAGTGTGAAACCGTCGATGCCTTCGTCAAATCCGGGGTAGTTATCTATATCACCCGTCAGTGTCATCTGACCGCCGGGCGCCATTTTTTCTATTATCAGCGTATCAAGACCTGCTCTTGCGGAATATAAAGCCGCTGTATATCCTGCAGGGCCTCCGCCTATGATTATTACATCGTAAATATGTTCCATAGCGTTTCTCCTTTCGGCTTGTTAAATCTATTGTATCGTTTTTGTCAACTTTTTTCTGTGACTGAGTCACTTGGTTGACGTAAAAATAAAACGGTTGTATAATAAAAGCAATAAAGGGGGCGGAGTCTGTGAGTAAAGAAGATTTTGAGTCTGCTTATAAAACCTTGTTTCCGTTTTGGGATAAGATATCAGATGCGGATAAAACTGCTGTATGTGAAAATACTGTTTCTGTAAGTTACAGCAAAGGTACAACTATTCACGACGGTAACGAGTGTATAGGTATGGTTTTTGTACGAAGCGGATGTCTGCGCGTTTACATTATGTCGGAAGAGGGTAAAGATATAACCCTTTACAGACTTCATTCCGGTGAGATGTGTATGCTTGCCGCTTCTTGCGTACTTCAGAGTATTACTTTTGACGTTTTTATTGACGCTGAAGAAGACAGTGAGTGCTACGTTATTAACGGCTGTGCGTTGACTCGGGTTAACGATAATAACCCTGACGTGAAGATTTTTATGCTTGAAATGGCTGTAAGTCGATTTTCTGACGTTATGTGGGTTATGCAGCAGATTTTGTTTATGAGTATGGATAAAAGGCTTGCGATTTTTTTGTATGAAGAGTCTGCAAGAATAAACTCCGACACAATAAATTTAACTCACGAGCAGATTGCCAGGTACATCGGCTCTGCCCGTGAGGTTGTGTCGCGTATGCTTAAATTTTTTTCAAACGAAGGTATTGTTGAGGCTTCACGCAAGGGTGTTAAAATTGTTGATAAAAACCGCCTTAAAAAGTTAGCCTTCCAATAAAGCGAGTATCTGATGCTTCGGCTTTGCACCGAGTGATTTGCTGACGATTTTTCCGTTTTTAATAACTGCAAGCATTGGTATGCTTGATACTCCGAACTGTGCGGCAAGCTCGGGCTCTTCGTCTACGTTTACCTTGCCTACGAGATATTGCGGGTTTTCTGAAGCTATCTGCTCGATTAATGGTGATACCATACGGCAGGGTCCGCACCACTCTGCGTAAAAATCAAGGAGAACGGGCTTATCGCTACTGATAACGAGGTCGAAATTGTTTTTGTTTATTTTAAGTGCTGACATTTTATGCACATCCTTTCTTTACTTTGTAGCTTTATTATATCCGCTTTTAAGGTTATTTTCAGTGACTGAGTCACATTTTTACGGAGATTATATTATGATTAAAATTATGTTTGTATGCCACGGCAATATTTGCAGAAGCCCTATGGCGGAATTTGTTCTTAAGGATATGGTGAAAAAAGCAGGCAGAGAAAAAGAGTTTGTTATAGCTTCATCTGCCACAAGCACCGAAGAAATATGGAACGGTGTCGGCAACCCCGTCTATCCGCCGGCAAGAGATGAGCTGAGAAAACACGGCATTTCCTGCGAAGGTAAGAGAGCGGTGCAGGTTAAGAAAAGCGATTATGAAAATTACGACTACCTTATCTGTATGGATGAAAATAATATGCGGAATATTAAACGCATTATTGCTTCCGACCCTGAAGGTAAGATTGTAAAGCTACTCGGCTTTACTGGTGAAAACCGCAACGTTGCCGATCCGTGGTACAGCGGTGACTTTGAAACCTGCTACAGCGATATATATAACGGCTGTAAAGCGTTGCTTGAAAAGCTTATATGAATAAAAACTGTCGGACTGATATGAAATCAGCTCGACAGTTTTTTTATTACTTCGTTTTATTTTTTGATTGCTATAAAACCTACGCAGTTGGGGCCGCAGTGTGCTGTGATTGTACAGCCTGCATCTGCTTCAATAACCTCTTTGAATTTACCCGTAGCCTTAACAGCTTCAACAAGTGCCTTTGCTTGCTCGGGGTCAATAGGCGAGTGGGTCATAAAACAGAATTCATCGTCAATTTCACCGAGTGACTCGATTCTTTCTGCAACATACTGAAGCTGTACTTTTTCAATTTTGCCTCTGTATTTCTTACACATACCAAGCTTGCCTTCACGCATTTCAAGGCTCGGACGGATACCGAGAATATTTGCACCGAGTGCGGCAACGGCAGAGCAACGGCCGCCCTTTGCAAGAAACTCGAGGTTGTCGAGCACAAAGCTTACGTCAACCTTTTCACGGAGCACTTCGAGCTCTTTGGCGATTTCTGCGGCACTCATGCCGTTTTCTGCCATATGAGCGGCTTTGATTATAAGTGCTGAAATACCCGTGGTAAGGAGCATACTGTCAACAACATATACATCCTCGAAATCCTCAGCGGCTATAACAGCGTTTCTGTGGCTTGAGGATACGCCTGAGCTGAGTGAAATGTGAATAACACTTGAGCCGTCTGCAGTAAGCTCGGCAAATTTATCTGTGTATTCACCAACAGGGATTGCGGAAGTAGAGGGCAAAGTCTTAGTCTGCTTGTAGTTATCAACAAGGTCGTCCGGTGTTACGTTTACACCGTCAAGCTTGTCTTCGCCGCCCAGAATTACGTGAAGCGGACATACTGCAACAGCATACTTTTCAGCAAGTGCAGCAGGAATATCTGCCGGACTGTCCGTTGAAATTATTACCTTTTTCATTTTTCTTTTCCTTCTTTTATTCTTATAAAAATGCGAGCGACATTTTGTGTGCCGCTCGCGATTTTGTTGTGTTCTTTTAATTATGCCTTGCCTGCACAGCCGAGAACAGTCTGAATCTTGTGCTCAACCATACCCTGGATAGCAGCACGAGCGGGAGCAAGATACTGTCTGGGGTCGAAATGAGTGGGATTCTCAGCCATGTACTGACGGATAGCAGCAGTCATAGCAAGACGGAGGTCGGAGTCGATGTTGATCTTACAAACAGCCATTGTAGCAGACTGACGAAGCATCTCCTCGGGGATACCGATAGCGTCATCAAGTGCACCGCCGAACTTGTTGATGATCTCAACAAACTCGGGAACAACGGAGCTTGCACCGTGAAGAACGATGGGGAAGTTGGGAAGGCGCTTGCCAACCTCTTCAAGAATATCAAAACGGAGCTGGGGCTTCTGGCCGGGCTTGAACTTGTATGCGCCGTGGCTTGTGCCGATAGCGATAGCAAGTGAGTCAACGCCTGTTCTCTCAACGAAATCCTGAACCTGCTCGGGCTTTGTGAAGGAAGCATC
>JAZSEX010000088.1:0-45591 GCA_045531935.1 Acutalibacteraceae bacterium
TCAGAACATAGGTGCCGTTTTCAAATTCACCGTCAGTCATTCTTTTGAAAAGGTCCCGTGTTTCCTCAATGGGTCTGTTTCTGTAAGGGCTTTCTTTTCCTGCTTCGGTTAACGTGCCGCGATATTCCTTGATTTCATCAGCAGACAGTTCGTCTACGTAAGCAAGGCCTTTATCAATAAGTTTTATAGCGCATTCATAGATATAATCAAAATAGTCAGAGGCGAAATATACATTATCCCACTTAAAGCCTAACCATTCGATATCCTCTTTAATAGCGTCAACATATTCGACATCTTCCTTTGAGGGGTTGGTGTCGTCAAGACGGAGGTTACATACGCCGCCGTATTTTTCAGCTGTGCTGAAGTCTATGCATATAGCCTTTGCGTGGCCGATATGAAGATAGCCGTTGGGTTCCGGGGGGAAACGTGTCTGTACTCTGGTATTGACACCTGCGGCGAGGTCTTCATCGATAAAATCGTGAATGAAATTTGATACTGATACTTTTTCTTCTTCCATTGTTAGTTACCTCCGTATATTAAAGAGTTGAAATAGCGTTGTTGATTCGGGCTGTTACTTCGTCTTTGCCGAGCAGCTGCATAATTGCACACAGGTCGGGTGTGTTGGAGCGTGAAGTAACTGCCATTCGGATTACACCCGAAACATCGCCTACGTGGCCTTTGTATGCATCGGGATTCTTCTTGTATTCCTTGACGTTGGGTGTGAAGCCGAGAGGCTCGCACATATCTTTAATCTTTGCAAACCATGCATCCTTATCGTCTGCAGGGTCGTAGATTTCAAGATACTTGCCAAGTATTGCCTTTATATCGTCTGCCGCAAGTTTTTCGTCAAACTTAACATCGGCAGTATAAAGCTCGTTGTAGAAGTAGCTGACAAATGCCTTTACTTCGCTCCACTTTGCAATATCCTTACGGGGCTTGGGACCCTCACGGTCGATATTGAGCACTGCTGTGGAGAATGCAGGGTCAGCTGTGAAAATTGCATTGAATTCGGGATCGAACTCTGCAGACCAGTTTGCAACGTTTTTGTAAACCTCGGCGGCATTCATAACAGAGATTACGTTCTTGCTTACGTCGTTGAGCTTGATAAGGTCAAACAGACAGCCGCTTATACTCATTTTCTTGAGGTTGAAGGGAAACTTTGAAATATCTTCCTTCGGGTTTGCTCTTCTCCAGTCTTCAAAGTTGGAGTTGATGAGTGTGAGCAGGTATTCGAGTACGCTTTCCTTCGGGAAGCCTTCCTCGACAAAGTAGCCGACAGCTGCTTCGGGGTCCTTACGCTTTGAAAGCTTACGCTTGTCGCCCGTTTCTTCGTCAATCTTGAGCACCTGAGGTGTGTGTGCAAACTTGGGAAGCTTGTAGCCGCACACTCTGAACAGCTCGATGTGCTTGGGTACGGAGGAAATCCATTCCTCACCGCGGATTACGTGAGTTGTTCTCATAAGGTGATCGTCACATACGTGTGCGAAGTGATATGTGGGTATTCCGTCTGACTTGAGAAGAACTTCGTCAATTATATTTTCGGGCATTTCAATCTTGCCCTTGATAACGTCGTCAAACGCGATACGCTTGTTTTCATCGCCTGATGAGCGCAGACGGATAACGTAGCTTTCGCCTGCGTTGATTCGTCTTTCCTGCTCCTCAAAGCTCAGGTCGCGGCATTTTGCGTATTTGCCAAAGTAGCCCTTGATGAGTGCACCGTCGCCCTCCTGCTTTTCTCTGAGAGCGGTAAGCTCGTCTGCGGTACAGAAGCAGGGGTAGGCGAGGCCTTTTTCAACAAGGCTCTTAGCAACTGACTGATATATTTCGGCACGTTGACTCTGTGTGTAGGGACCGTAAGCACCTTTTTCTGTGCCGAAGCCTGTTACACCTTCTGTGAATTCAACACCGAAGTATTCAAAGCCCTTGATGATTGCGGAAACACCGTCGTCAACCTCACGCTTCTTGTCGGTATCCTCTATACGGAGGAAGGACACACCGTTTGTTACCTGAGCGGTGAGTATATCGACAAGAGCACCGAAGAAGCCGCCCATATGAAGGTAGCCGGTAGGGCTGGGGGCAAAACGTGTTACCCTTGCACCCTCGGGCAGGTTTCTCGGAGGATAGATTGCTTCGTAATCCTCAGGGGTTTTGGTAATGTGTGGGAATAAAAGCTGTGCAAGTTTTTCGTTGTTAGTCATTTCTATGTTACCTTTCAAAGTTTGAAATCTCAGTGTGTTTTATATTCGGGGCATAACCGTAAGCGTGTTGCTCAGGTTTTTGCCGACGTGCAACATCTTGCCTGCGGTACAGTATAAGCACTGTCAGTGCACCTGCAACCAGACCGATTACAGGCGGTATCGGAGAAAGCTCGTTGTACCATTGCCCTTCATCTTTTTCTTCAGGGAATACTACTGTGTCGTAGTAATCCTGTTCAAATTCATAGTAGTTGTCGTACTCTTCGTAAAATTCGTCACCTTTTTCGGCAAATGAGGTGAAGCTTACGGATGTTGTCATAAACACTGCGACTGCAACATATAACAGTTTCTTTATCATAAGCCGTTCACCACCATCCATATAAATTCACCGATAAGAGCACATCCTGCGGCTATACCGCCAAAAATTGCGAGAGCTTTTTTTATGCTCACAGGCGGCTCACCGACAATTCTGCCGGTCTGTCCGTTTATGAATATCTGGTCGGTGTATCCGTTTGAGAGGTTGCTGAGTATCCATACGGGTACCAGCACCGTTTTGCTGTTTTCTTTTTTATCAATCGGCTGACAGCTTATAACCTTACGGATGGTTTTGCGGTCACCGAGTGATTCTAACGCTTCTTTTATTGAAGCACCTTCAAGTTCGTCAAAGCAACGATCCATTGAAAAACCGGCCGGCTTTTCAAACGGGACTGATGCGTGGGTATCGTCATAAGCGACGGCACGGCTGAAATCATACTCTCCGAGCAGACGGAAAAGATATTCGTCAAACATACGGCTCTGACAGATGTTTGCTCCGGACGATTCGGATTTTATCTGCTTTGATTTTTCGTTGCCCGAGTTTTCAAGCACGTTCACTTCGGTTGTGACCTGTATGTCTGCTACTCTTACCGGAATGTACACTTCACGTATAAAACCGCTTTTTACCTTTTGAAGTAAAGCAGCTGCCGAAAGAGGCCTCTGAGCGAGGTGACGTGAAAAAATCTGCTTTGCCTGTGCCTTGCTGATTTCAAAAGGCAGTATAAGCTCAGGCATAGTGGTGTTTTCAAAATCCTCTGCCATAAGGGCAGGTGCACCGCAGAAACGGCAATATGTGTCTGAAGATTTGTTTAATGTTATAAGCTCAATACCGCAGTTGCGGCATTTACAGCCGTGCATTTTATCCTCTTGCATTGGTTGTTACCTCTTGTGCCGGGTCGTTGAAAATACCGTCAGGGGTGATTTTGTTTGTGGTGAAGGTTGTGACACCCAGTGAATAAAGCTCTGCGAGTCTTGCGGGCTTATCTATAGTCCAGGTTGCAAGTTTTATGCCTGCGTCGGTGAAATTTTTAATTTCTTCGGGTTTGCCTGCTTTGTTGCCGTTGAACGAAACACCGATAGACGTATTTGTTTTTGCAGTTTCAAGCGTTTCGTCACTCAGGTCGCTTGTGAGCCAGTAAAGCTCAACACGTGCCGATGTCAGCGATGTGGTTGCCTCTTTCATCAGCTTGCTTATAAGTTCAATCTGTTCACGGTTAAAAGCAATTATTGTGCATTCACTTGTACGGTGACCGAGAAAGTTCATCAGCTCTTCTATGCATTCTGTGCCGCTTTGCTTGATTTCTATAACGGGGTGAAGACCGAGCGTTCCGCAGCGTGAAAGCATTTCGTCGAGTGAAGGGATTTTAACTTTATCATATTCCTTGCAGTTCTTGTCGATATTACAGCCAACTACTTGTTTGTATGTCAGCTCGCTTACCTTGCCTTTGCCGTCAGTGGTGCGCTTGATATCCTCGTCGTGCATAAGCACCCATACACCGTCTTTGGTCTGCCTTATGTCAAACTCAATGTGAGTGTAACTGTAGCCTGCGGTCTTGTCTGCTGCTTCAAGTGAATTTTCGGGGGCAAGCAGATTCATACCTCTGTGAGAGATAAGTGTTATTTCATCTGTCAGTTGCAAACCTGCGTCGGCAAGAGAAGCGGGCTTTGATGAAATAACGTTATTTATAATCAGGGCTGCAGCAACAGCAACGGCAATAACTATACATACCGCTGAAATGATTTTCTTTTTCTTGTCAAAACGAATTGTCATATTTTATTCACCTTATACTGGAGAAATATATTGTGCGTGAATACGGGTCAGAGCTTACGAATAAGCCTTTGCTGACGTAAACAATCTCGACAGCTATGAACTCTTCTTTTTCAGGCTTATATCCGATATCAACCGTTTCATCACTCTCAAGCTTGATTTTGCCGCTTGATTCTATAGGCTTACCGTTTACGGTTACCGATTGAATACGGATTGTGTTATCTGAAAGGTTACGCAGTGTGATAGTATCGCTTGACGGGCTGTAGAAGCCAGATGATTGATTGCCGTTGAATGTAGCATAAACACCGTCAAGAGGTGACTGTGCAATTTCAAACTGAGGATATCTCGGGTCAGAATGAACGTCTTTTATGTTATCTGTGAGTATAAGCTCAAGCAGAAGACCTCTTGTGTAAACGTCCCACCAAGTCTGGGTGTGATACTGCTCGTAGTTAAACCAGGTTTTTTCCGGCAGAAAACAGGTTGATGCATCAATTGTGCGGGTGGGAGATATATGGTTATGTGCAGGGTCTGTACATACTGTGCCGAGCTGAATGTAATCTTCGGCAAAACGCTCACCGAACGGTGCAGGGGTTGCGCCGGACGAGCTGGACGTATCGATTATAAAATCTGAGTCAACCTGTTTGCCTGAACCGATGTGAGAGCCGTAGTTAGCAAGTATGCTGACATTGACTCCTGCTGCCTGTGCTCTTTTCAGACCTTCGCTCATATTCGGCATACACTCATAGTGCATTTTATCTGCTTTTGCTATGATTTCAGCATTTTCAACCGGATCAAGGTAGACGTCACGGAACTTTGTGTATGCCTCTGTGTTCATAAGGTCCCAGATGCTTCCGAAGTGTATTGCGTAAGGCAAAAGTACTTCGTTGAATGCTGTTTTGAGAAGGCTGTTGAGAAGCTCTGCGGGCAGCATATCACCGAGCCAGCGAAGGTCAAGCTCTGTGTGGAGCATAACTCCGCCGAAACGTAGGAGCTCATTGAGGTCGAATTCTACGGGCTCATCACCGAGAAGCTCCATTACGAGACTTGTGCCGCAGGTTGCAGGTGAATTCATAACAGCGTTGTCGACCTTGTCTTCAGTACCGTGATAGTAAAGATACGTTGCTAAAAGCTGGCCGCCGTGACTCATACCGAAGATATCAACCTTGTCACTGCCGGTGTATTCAAGTACTTCATCAATGAACTGTACGAGATGCTTGCAGTTATCAATGTGACTTCTGCGCCAGTCTGTGTTGAAAATATAAATTCTGTTTTCGGGTATTGTACGGCTGAGATCTTCGATAAATTCTCCTTCAGTCATCGGAAGATACTTGCCGTTCTTTTCTTCGTTGATATATTCAACGTTTGCTTCGTGGATGTAATAAGGATAAGAGGAAATGTTGTACTTTGATTTGCCGTCGGGATTCATCGAGATATTGTCAAGCCACTCGGAAGTAAAACTGCGGAAACACTCGACGAAAGGCTCTTTGTCTCCGTTGGTGTAATCAATAACGCTGCTTATAATGTCAGGCAGATATTTGGCTACTTTACCCGCAACGTCAAGCGGGTCAAAAGTCCATACCTGTTCCTCGGTTTCAAGCCCTCTGTCTCTTATAAGCTTGGGGCCTGAGTAACCCTGAATGAATATGAGCGGATGTCCGTCCCATTCGTATGCAGGGGATTCTTCTTCTGCCTGTATTGAAACAGCTGTTGTACAGAATATTAAAACTGTGCACAGAAAAATGCAGAAAAACTTTTTCATTTTCAAAACTCCTTAAGGGGGTAACTGTTTATGCGGCTGAAAAATAAAAGGTTTTTGTGAACGGTGAAGCGAGAAGCTTGCCTTTGCGTGCGTAAGTCATTTCTATTGCGATGAAATCCTTATCGCTGATATCTGAGCACGGTACAAGAATTTCTTCTCCGGGCTCAACAGTTGCCTTGTTATCAATATCAAACTCAACACCGTCAGCTGAAAGTGAACGGATTACTATAGTGTGCTCTTTTGATATGTTGCGGATAAGCAGAGTGTTGCTTTCACTGTTGAATCTGCCGGAAACGGTGTTTGTGAACTTAGCGTATACGGCATCAACGGGGCACTGTGCAATCTCAAACTGCGGATAGTCGGGGTCGGAATAAATATCCTTGATATCGTCTGTAAGCAGAAGCTTGAGAAGCAGGCTGAGAGAGTAGCTGTCATAAGCCGCCTGACCGTGATACTGGCCGTTGATAAACCAGGTGTTTTCGGGCAGGTATGCACAGGTTGCGTCAACCGTGCGTGTGGGTGAAATATGGTTGTGTGACTTGTTATCGCATACTGTGTATTTCGGTGTGTAACCGTCATCGAAGCATTCACCGAAAACAGCTGCATAAGCACCGGATGTACTGGATGTATCAATAACAAAGTCTGCATCGATTGCTTCACCTGAGCCGAGGCGTGTGCCATAGTTGGACATAATGCCGATGCTTACGCCCGAAGCCTGTGCGGCACGCAGACCCTCACCGATGTTTGCCATACAGTCGTAGTGCATCTTGTCAGCTTTTTCGATAAGACCTACGTTTGCTGTCGGGTCGAGATACTCAGCCTTGTAAGCGTCGTAGGTTTCAATGTTCATAAAGTCCCAGATGCTGCCGAAGTTGAGTGCGACAGGCTGGAATACTTCGACAAATACTACCTTAAGCAGTTTGTTAAGAAACTCGCCGGGGAGAATTTTGCCGAGAAAACGAAGGTCGGTTTCGGTCTGAAGCATAACGGAAAGGAAGCGGCTGATTTCATCCATACTGAAGTTAGCCGCACCGTCACCGAGCAGACCGTTGACAATGCTTGTGCCCTGGATTGAGGGTACGTTAAGCACTACGTTGTCAACCTCACCCTCTGTACCGTGGTAGTAAAGGTAGGTTGCGGCAAGCTGACCGCCGTGGCTGAGGGCGTAAATGTCAACCTTGTCTTTACCTGTTATGCTGAGCACTTCGCCGATGAAGCGGTCAAGGCTTTCTGAGTTTTCAATCTGACCCATACGCCAGTCATTATTGAAAATATAGAGCGATTCGTCCGGTACGTATTCGCGTATTGCGGTTGTGAGACCGGCTTCGGGAATGAATGCTTCATGACCGTTTGCAATAAGTGTTGCAACGGAAGCATCTTCAGCGTAGTAAGGGAATGTTGTTACGTTATATTTTGATGAGCCGTCGGGAAGGCAGGACATATTGTCAAGCTTTGCAGCTGCGAGGTCAGCGAAACCGCCTGAGAGCAGTGAACTGTTACCTGTGAGAGCGTATATGGCAATGCCTGCAATTATACCGGGCAGAGATGTGAGGATTTTGGTTATATCAAATTCCGAACCTGCACCAAGTATTGTTTCTTCTGTTTCAAGACCCTGGTCCTTGATGAGCGGAGAGCCTGTGAAGCCCTGCAGGAATATGACGGGGTCACCATCCCACTTTATACCTTCAGGTTCGGATGCGGCACCGCTGACAGCCAAAGTGCCGATGAGCATTGCAAGACAGAGAATTACGCTGATAAGCTTTTTCATAATAGTCCGACCGTCCTTTCGGAAGTTAATTTATTTCTGAGCTTTCTTGAATTCCTTTGCGAGGAAGACAAGCGGAATGAATATGACTATACCGATTGCGGCTGCAGCAAGGAAGATATGGGGTGCGGGAGTTGCAAGAACTTCGCCGTAATCGTTTATATACGTTGTTGTTGAGTATGCATTTGAAATCTTTTCAGCAACTGTGGGACCGATGAGCATAGGCAGAAGAACAGAGAATATCATTCTGATACCCTGAAGCTGACCTGTTTTGTCTTCGGGTGTGAAGTCGCGTACTGCGGCACCGAGCATAATCATAAGCAGACCGTAGCCGACGATTGTGACGAGTGCTGCAAAAATGAAGTAGAGAATATTGTCGTCTGCAAAGAATACGCATACAAGACCGATGAGATAGAGAATAGCGGCAGGGAAGAGATAAGGTGCCTTGCCTTTTTTGTCACTCATAGCGATGATATAGACAAGTGCGGCAACCATTACTAAAACAAAAGCGACCAACAGAATAATCGTTCCGATATTGAGCATTGAGCCGAGAGCGGACATATCAAGGTGCTTGTCGAGGTAAATGAATATATAAGGGAAGAAGACCTGGCTTGATACGGAGAAAATACCCATACATACGAGTGAGATGTAAAGGCTCTTGTTGTTTTTGATAACAGAGGGCTTGAAGCCGTAAACGAGAGTTTCAACAAAACCTGCTGTTGTCTTTACGTTTGTTCTGGATTCCTTGATTGAGAAAATACCGATGATACCGCATACGGTAACGACAGAGCCGAGAATCAGGAAATAAAGTGAGTATTCACGCTGACCTACTTCTTTGCTGTCACCGAAGATTGCACCGAATGAGCCTGTAACTGCAAGGGTTGCAACAACGGGGATAATTGCAAGAAGAGACTCAATCTTTGAGCGGTTTGAAGATGTGCCGATATCTGTTACCCAAGCATTGAAAGCGGCATCGTTACTTGTTGAGCCCATAAATGTCATAAGGCCGTCCATTATGATAACAAGGATAACCGTTGCCGAAACTGCTGCACCGACTTCCGTGCCCATAATCTTTGCTATAAATTCGGGGTTGATTATTGCGAAAGAAACAACTGTCAGACCCCAGAGAATATAACCTGCACAGATGAAAATTTTACGTTTGTTGATTTTATCGCTGAGACTTCCCATAAAAAGGGTAGTGAGGAATGCGACAACAGCACTTACACCTATCATAACGGAGATATCGTGCATATCACCGCCTATTTTTAACATATAAAGGTTGAAAAAGTTGTTTTCAACAGCCCATGCAACCTGACCCATAAATCCGAACATAATGAGGTTGAGCCAGAGGCTGAATGAAAGTTTGCCGGTTTTTGCTTTTGCCATTTTGAATCCGCCTTTCTTGTTGAAAATCTGCTTTAGGACAGACTTCGACTAATAAATAATTATTATATATAATAACAGATAAATTAGTACTAGTCAATGCGTATTACTAACAATAAAAATTTTTTTATTTATACTTCACATTTGAAAAAAATGTGTTATAATTACACTGTATACCTTGGGTCGGTATCACAAAAACCGACAAAATATAAGGGAGAGTAATGAAAATGTCACTTGAAAAAATTCTCATTGTCGATGATGACACCAACATCTGCGAGCTTCTCAGACTCTATATTGAGAAAGAGGGCTTCACCGTTATTATCGCAAACGACGGTGCAACAGCAGTAAAAATGTTCCGTGAGCAGCAGCCTGATCTGATGCTTCTCGACATTATGCTGCCAAAGCTTGACGGTTGGCAGGTATGCCGTGAAATCCGCAAGACCTCCGATAAGCCGATAATTATGCTTACTGCAAAGGGCGAGACTTTCGATAAGGTGCTCGGTCTTGAACTTGGTGCAGACGACTACATTGTCAAGCCGTTTGATACAAAAGAGGTTGTTGCAAGAATCAAGGCTGTTCTCCGCCGTGCAGGTACAACCGCACCTGTGTCCGCAGTGCAGGAGGTTCAGTACGAAAAGCTGCTTATCAACCTTACAAATTACGAGCTTCGTGTCAACGGTGTTCAGGTTGATACTCCGCCCAAAGAGATGGAGCTTATCTACCACCTTGCAAGCAACCCCAACAGAGTTTATACCCGTGACCAGCTTCTTGATGAGGTGTGGGGCTTCGATTATTACGGTGATTCACGTACTGTTGACGTTCACGTCAAGCGTCTTCGCGAAAAGCTCGAGGGTGTTTCCGATAAGTGGGAGCTTCGCACAGTATGGGGCGTAGGCTACAAGTTCGAAACCAAGGAATAATTTATGAAAAAGAATAAAAAGCGTCAGGATATGTCGCTGCGTGCGAAATATTCGCTTATGCTTGCCGCTATAATTATGGCGTGCTTTTTATTGCTCGGTATTGCGCTTGTTGCTTTTGCCGGCAGATATTGGTACGGTCAGAAGGCAGAGCTTATGACTGAGAATACTCATAATGTTGCTCAGTCTGCTTCAGACCTGCTTTCGGGCGGTTATATCTCGATGTACGGTGACGGTGACTCTATTGCCGCTCTCGGCTCGTCACTTTCGCTCATATCCACGTCAATTGATGCTGATGTTTTTTTGTGCGATACCACCGGCCATATAATAATGTGCCGTGAGTTTCTTGTAGACGGTTATATGACATCCGAAGCGTGCGAATATCACGACAACCTGCTTATACCGCAGGATTTTATTGATGACGTGATTATGAGTTCGTATTCAACGGTCAGCACAATAAACGGCCAGTTTGAAGAGGCACAGTTCATTGTCGGTGAGCCTGTTCAGGTTGAAGGTCATACCGTTGCACTCGTTTTTGCGGTTGCTCCGGTTAACGATGCGATTATCAATTTTGTCGCTCCTATAGGACGTCTGTTGATTGTATCTCTGCTCGTAGTTATGCTGTTTGCGGTTATTGCAATTTATTTTGCTTCGCACGTCATAACAAAGCCTCTCAAGGATATGGCAGACGTTACAAAAAGTTACGGTGCAGGTGATTTCAGCCTCAGAGTTGATATCAACAGAAACGACGAAATAGGTCAGCTTGCCGCGTCTTTCAACAAGATGGCAAGCAGTCTTGCTCAGCTTGAAAGCTCACGCCGGAGCTTTGTTGCAAATGTTTCGCATGAACTTAAAACACCTATGACTACAATCGGCGGTTTTATTGACGGTATACTTGATGAAACAATACCTCCGGAGCAACAGGAACACTACCTGAAAATAGTGTCCGAAGAGGTGAAGAGACTGTCCAGAATAGTTGTTTCAATGCTCAATCTTTCAAAGATTGAGGCGGGTCAGCTTGACCTGAACTTCAGTGACGTCGATTTGTCTGATATGATACTGGGTACTTTCCTCAATCTTGAACAGAAGATAAATGAGGGTAAAATCGAAATCCGTGGCCTTGATCTTCTCGGTAAGCACGTTGTCAGGGCTGACAGGGATATGCTCGGTCAGGTTGTATATAATCTTGTTGACAATGCTGTCAAATTTACACCTGAGCACGGATATATCAGTATAAGTGTAGTCGAGAAAGATGACTGCACGGAAACGCATATTTTCAACAGCGGTACAGGAATTGCGACCGAAGAGATCAACAGAATATTTGAGCGTTTCTACAAAGTTGATAAATCACGCAGCGCTGATGCTAAAAGCACGGGTCTCGGTCTGTATATTGTCAAGAGTATACTTGAGCTTCATAACGGCAAAATATATGCTGAGAGCGTTGAAGGCAGATACACTGAGTTTGTGTTTACATTGCCGAAACTTATGTGATATCTGTGACAAGAAACACATACAAAGTTAAAAAATAGTTAACAAGCTTGAAATATGAATACAATGCACAAACTTTAATATGCATATAAGCAGTGAGAATTTTGCTGACTGTTTTGTAATGTGTATTTAAGGAGATTAAATGATGGATGAGTTTATGAATAATACCCCCGAAACAAACGAAGAAAATACAGCTCCGGCACCCGCAGATGAGATTGCTCAGTCCGAAGCAAGTGTCGGGGTTCCGATGGCAGAAGAAACTCCGGTAATTCAGGCAGAGTCTGATATTCCGCCTGTGTCTGAGCCTGTTCAGCCTCAGCAGGGCTACCAGCCTCCTGTACAGCAGGGCGGATACGTGTACAATCCTTACGGGGGCAATGCTCCGTATACTGCAAATCAGCCACCCCGCACACAGCAGTACACGTATAATCCCAACGGTGTTCCTTACGCTCAGTATCAGCCACCCGTCAACGGCGGCAGACGTAAGGCCAATAAAAAAGGTCGTAATATCTTCCTTATTATTCTTGCGGTTGTTGTGGCGGTTTCTGCTATTGCCATTCCCGTTTCGCTCAGCGGCAGAAAAAATCCGGAAACTCCTGATGTTCCCGGTGTTGTCGGCGGCGAAACTCCTACTGTCAATGAAAATGCACCTTCTCTTGATATTAACGAAACACCTGCACCGGGTATCTCGGGTACATCTGTGCTGACTCCCGAGCAGGTTTACGAAAAAATTGCCGCAATCAACGTTGCGGTTATAGTATACAGAAACAACTCTGTTTATACCGAAGGTACGGGCATTATAATGAAGGAGGATGCTTCCGGGCAGTATACTTACATCCTTACTTGCGCTCACGTTATTTCAGATTCAGGTACGGAGATTGTTATACAGTTTGAAGACGGTACACGTCACGATGCCGAAAAGGTAGGCTATGACCTGCGTACCGATATCGGTGTGCTCCGCATCAAAGCTACAGGCTTCAAGGCTGCAGAGTTCGGCAATTCCGATTCACTTAAGGTCGGCAGTACTGTTTATGCAATAGGCAATCCCGGCGGCTCTGCACTTTTCGGTACTTTTACCGACGGCAGGGTTTCGGCTATAGGCAGAAACATCACAAGCAGTATCGGCTACGATATGGTATGTATTCAGCATAATGCTGCTATCAGCCCCGGTAACTCAGGCGGTGCGCTTGTAAATGAATACGGTCAGGTTATAGGTATCAACTCTTCAAAGATTGCCGCAACTGAGTTTGAAGGTATATCTTTCTCGATTCCGATAACTCAGGCAAAGGATGTTATAAACAAGGTTATCGCTTACGGTTACGTGCCCGGCAGAGCAAAGCTTGGCATTTCTTATGTAGCAAACGATTCTTCATCAATTAACGGTATCTACGGTATGGCTGTACAGATGATGGATCTCCCCAGCGGTTCGCTTGTTATATATTCGATTGATTCCGAAAGTGCACTTGCAGGTACAAAGGCACAGCCCGGTGATATGATAACCGCTGTAAACGGTAAGAAGCTTGATACTGCCGACGTTCTTCTTGAAACGATTGAGAATTCATCGGTAGGCGATGAGCTTGAGCTTTCACTTTTCAGAATTGAATCTGTCGGCGGAAGATACTCTACCGAAGAATTCAAGGTAAAGGTAAAGCTGATTGAAGAAAAGAATACAGGCTACGCCGAAGAAACCACAACCCGCGGTGTTTTAGGTAACGAAGGCGATTATGATTTCGGCTACGGTTTCGGATTTTAATTATTGAGGATACTGAATATGAACAGTTCTGTTTTAGAAAAAACCAAATATTTTATAATCGATATGGATGGCACTTTTTATCTTGGCGGTGAGATAATTGAGGGTGCTGACCGCTTTATAGATAAAGCACTTACAACCGGCAGAGATTTCAGATTCTTCACCAACAATTCATCAAATAACGTTGACGTTTGTTGTGAAAAGCTGAAGAAAATGGGTTATCCCGTATCGGAAGAAAAAGTAATTATTTCTTCACACGTTACAATAGATTATCTCAACAAAAACCACGCAGGTGAGAGAGTGTACCTGCTTGGTAACGAACGTCTTACAAACGATTTTATCAAGGGCGGAATCAACCTTGTTGATGATGAGCCTGATGTAGTAGTACTTGGTTTCGATACGACTCTCACTTACGAAAAAATCAATAAAGCTGCCAATTATATCGCAGGCGGTGCGGTCTATATTGCAACTCACCCCGACCTTAACTGTCCTATGGCAAACGGTTTTATGCCCGATACCGGTTCTATGATTGAAATGTTTGCCGCTTCTACAGGCAAACGTCCGCTTGTTATGGGTAAACCTATGACTCATACAGTTGATTATATTACGTCGCTTCTCGGTTGTGAGCGCGATGAGATTGCCTTTATCGGTGACAGACTTGCGACTGATATCGCAATCGGTGCGGATCACGGCATCCCTTGTGCACTTGTTCTTACCGGTGTTACTACCCGTGAAGAGTATGCAACAGCAGGAATCCCTGCAAGTGTAGTGGTTGACAGCCTTGAAGCACTTGGCGATTATATTTAAATTACGTTGTTAAAAGGGGTTATACAAAATGCTTGCTGAAAATTTAAAAAAGTTCCGTAAGCTTTCAGGTTTCCGACAGGATGATGTTGCTAAAATAATTGGTCTTGACCGTTCGGCTTACGCTTATTACGAAGCAGGAAAAACCGAACCCAATACAGAAAACCTTATCAAAATCGCAAAAATGCTTGGTATTGATGTGAACACTCTGCTTGGCTGTGAAACGGATAAGATTTCAACGGAGCTTTGCTCGAATACAGAGAACTCTTATTCTGTTTCGGAAGAGATTCAGGTTGACCACCTTGGTAAATGTACACCTGAAGAACGTTATATTATTGCATGCTACCGTGTTTGTGAAAATAAGCAGGCAATAATTGATGCGGTAAGCAAGCTTTATGAATCAGAAATAATTAATTAAATATTAAATAGAGAAAGGGGATTAATATGTACTGTAATCACTGTGGCAATCAAGTAAACGAAGGTACAGTTATCTGTCCTGTTTGCAGTACGCAACTTGCTCCGACTGTCAGCAAACAGCAGGAGCCTGCAAAGGATAACCGTCCTGAAAATCCGAAGTCAAAAGGCTATGCGGCAATAGTATCTGCTTTGCTCGCATTTCCTACACTTGTATTTCTCGTAGTTGACTATCTCGGTGCACCGACCTGGGTACATTGGATTTTCAATTTCTTTGAAATCAACGCTGAGCAGATTCAGCCCGGTCATATGGATTGGTCACTGTATTTTGTCGGTCTTATAATGTGTCTGTGGATGGCTATTGTTCTTCCCGTAATGAAACCGAAGAGACCTGCAGTAACCGTGTGTATATGTCTGGCGGTAATTTCACTGTATATGCTGTTGCTGGCTTATATCAACAGCAGTGCATCGTGGTATGTTCAGTGGATACTTCCCGTATTCCTTATGATTACGGTTTCTTCAGCAATAATGAGTATTCTTGTTTCTTATAAGGTAATTAAGGGTAACCATGTGTTTACCGCTATCGGCGGTCAGGCTGCTCTGATTACTATCGGACTTGAAATTGTAGGTGATATGAATATCCGCGGTGCGATCAACCTTCGTTGGTCGTTGATAGCTTTTGTTATTATTGTCGGTGTTCTTCTTGTATATGAAGCAATCAGCTATGCTTCAAGAGTCAATAAAAAATAAACATACATAAAAAACGGGGAACAGACAAAATACAAGTTTGTTCCCCGTTTGCGTTGTAAATCATATTATGGGAGTGGTAACGTATGAAAAAAACAATACTTTTTGTTGTTGACGGTATGCGTCCTGATTCGTTGGCAGATATAGAGATTGCACAGAGAATTTTAAAGAAATCTACTTATACAATGAATGCCCGAACGGTTTTTCCGTCGGTTACTCTGCCATGCCATATGTCACTTTTTCACAGTGTAACGCCTGAGCGTCACGGTACGACAACAAATGTTTATATGCCTCAGGTAAGACCCATACGCGGTCTTTGTGAGGTGCTCAAGCACGCAGGTAAAAAGTGTGCAATATTTTATAATTGGGAAGATCTGCGTGATATTTCCCGTCCCAATTCGCTGGCACATTCAGTTTTTTATGCAGGCAAAGCAATCGGCTACCTTGAGGCTGGCGAAATAATTACAAACGAACTTATTGAGTACGTAAAAAAATATGAGACGGATTTTACCTTCCTTTATCTCGGTTATACAGATTGGGCAGGCCATAAGTTCGGCTGGATGAGTGAGGAATATCTGTCTGCAATGCAGAGCAGCTGGAGCAATATCGAAAAGGTAATGAACGAGCTTGGCGATGAGTATAATTACATTATTACGGCAGACCACGGAGGACACGACAGAACACACGGCAGTGAAATGCCTGAGGATATGATTATTCCTATTGCTTTCTGCGGTGAGAAATTTGAAGCAGATAAAGAGATTGAAAACGTCAGCATCCTCGATATCGCACCTACTGTTACAGCTCTTCTCGGTGTTGAACCCGATGAAGAATGGGAAGGCAGATCACTTGTTTAATAAAAAACGGCTGTAAAAACCAAAAGTTTTTACAGTCGTTTTTCTTCTATTTATATGTCACGTTCGCAAATTCATCACTTTCAAATATCAACTTACTGTTTTTTGATGAATTGAAGATTCCTGCCTGTACGTTTTCGACGGTTACGTTCAACGTGTTGGTTTCGTTTGCTGCAGAGATTTTGGATTTCATAGCTGCATTGTATTTTATGTTTTTAAATACAATGTTGTCTGCAGTGAAGTTGTAAATAGGAAACGTTTCCATATCACCTATCTCTTCGGTGAATACCGTACACAGTATTGCTCTGCCATCGTCACGGAAAATTTCAATATTGTCAAACGTCACACCGTCAATACTGCCGTCTGCAAGCTCAACAACAACTGCAAGGGAAGCAACTCTGTTATTATTCCACGTTGCGTCACGGCAGATAACTGCACTGTCTTTGAAAGTGATGTTGCGAATAGCTCTGTTCACTTCACCGTGTATTCCGTAGCATCTTGCTTTGCCGCCCCATGCTACACAGTCTGTGAAAGTGATATTTTCACTTGATGAAGGCTCGGTCGCACCGAGAGTTTTTACGTCAAACAGGTCGTCACCGCTTCGTGCAAAGCAGCCTTCAATAAGTCCGCCCTGTGTGTTGCAGATTGCAAATGCGTCGGAATTCATCTTGTAGCCGAATATGTCAACGTCCCTTATTTTTAAATTCTGACAGCGGTATGTTATGAATGACCATTCGGGTGAATTGATGATTTTAATACCTTCAACTTCAATGTTACTGCACTGGGTGAATACAAGACCTCTGCGCTCTCTGCGGTCAAGGCGGGAAAGGTCGAGCACACCTCTGCCGACTAATTTGATGTTATTGCAGTTGTAGAAGTTTACAAACGGACGTCTTGTAAGACCTATTGCGTTATCGTCTGTAGCCCCTTCTTCAATGTATTTGTTTTCGTCTTCCTGGCTTCTTATATCATACATATGCTCCGCAAGCACGTAAGCACCTTGTCGCAGATATACGACGAAGTTTTCTTCTTCAAAATGAGCGTAAGGTGTTACTGTAAGCCCGCTGTCGACAACTAAAAAGTTTTCTTCACCGTATTGCTTTTTGTATTCTGCAATTTCAGCATCTTCATCAATACGCTCTCTTACAAAAATTGTGTAGGCACAAGCCTGAGATGCATTATTGAACAGGAAAGTGTATATGCCGAAATCACTGATGCTTGCCGTCATAACTCCGTCGGTGCATTGTGCTTTAACTTCAAGGCTTTCGGGCAGGCAGATTGCGTTTTTGATTTTGAAATCTGCAGAAGTCAGCTCAATATTAAATGAAAACTCTTCGTCTTCATCAAAATATATTTCCGAAAATGAGTGTAATTCGCCGTACTGTGTTTCACCGAGGAAAACTGTCGTTGTATAAACCGGAATATCCTTATCACCGATTTTTGCTGTATAATACGGCGAAATAAATATGCCGTTTATATCATCGTAACCTTTACACCCTTCATAAGCCTCGGGCTCAGCGTCCGCACGGGATTTAATCTCCTCTTCCGTAATGCCCCACTCTTCAAGAGCTTTTACTGCCTCTTCAGGATATCTGAGAATATCAAAGTCGAGATTATCACTCGGCGGCGTTATAACAGCAGTAGAGAATACAGAAGAAAAAGTTAAGGAAAGAGTAATGAATATTTTGAATACAAATCTGAAAATTTGAGTCATATTTAAAGCCCCTTAATCTGTAAACACTTCTTTTATTGCCTCGAGGTAACCGTAACCGTAAAGGTCATCGGGCTGAAGATAACTTGTCTCTGTCCACTCATTCCAGCTGTTTACTGTTATAAACAGAGCCTTCATTATGTTTTTATTTAAAGAGGCATCTGTAAAGGACTTCACCTTTTCACAAGCAGATTTAAACTTCTCAGGTGTATTGTCTGTTACAACACCGGGCATAAAATCGTAAAACCTTACGTTGTTGTCCCAACCAACGGAAATGTTAGGATAAAATGGTACAGTCAGCTTTTCAGATTCGCTTTCGAGCTTGTCACAGTAGGTTTTAGTAACATCCGCAAAGTCACCGTCGAAGTTAATCGAGCAGCCCCAGTTGTAGCTTGTTACCGAATCAATGCCGAGGTAATCATAAAGTTTGTAAATGTCTATACCTTTACACACATCGTCGTCATTCAGCCAACCGTAAGTATGACCGCTCCAGTGTACAACCTGAAAATGAAGCCCGTCAAATCCGGCTTCAACTGTTTTTCTGCGGAATTCACCGATGGCTTCTTTACATTTTTGAGTTGTGCCGAATGAGCGAATGAAGTTATCAAGATCAAAAATCATATAAACAGGACAGCCGTCAATCTTATAGTAGTTTTCACGTCTGAAATATTTCTCAATAGTCCTGTCGCAGATGTTTGAGAATATTTCCGGCGTTACAACACCGCTCCAAATAACAGTATCCAAATCACGGTCAGAGTTACGTTTGTCCCAGAGATGTGTGGCATTGTGGTTAGCCCACATAAGCATAAATTTCATATCGGTGTTATTACGTGCTTTGAGAAAACCGTCGTTAAGGCAGTTTTCGAGAAACGGACGGTTGTCATACCAATACCAATCGTAAATAAACACGTTTACACCGTGTGACACTGCACAGTCAATCTGCATTTCCATAACATGGCTGTCAGCTTCGTTTACATAGCCCCATGTCGGAATGCGAGGCCAGCGGCAACCCTTGTAGCCTTTGTTTGTCATCGCCTTAACTGTCTGCCATTCGCCGTAGCCTTCTGGCCAGAATATACGTGTGCGCGGTTCATCGCCTGTGTATGACGGCCATATAAAAGCAGCTATATCGTATTTCATATTTAACATCCTTTTATAATTTGATGGTAGTCAGATTATATCATAGACCATTTTAAACATCAAGCGAATACAGTTATATTACATTTGTCCGGTTGAAGTTTGAATTCCTATATGATATAATGCTCCCATATTAGTGTATTTCAGGTGTTGCAGTGAAATTTTCAGAAAATAACAAAAACCGAATAAAAAAGATATATATAACTGCTTATGGATGGGCAGTTATAATCTTCTATGCCTTTGTTGTCGGTGCAACAGGCGGTCTTGTCGGCAGTGCGTTTGCAAAAAGTCTGAGTTTTGCAACTCAGCTGCGGGCAGAACACGGCTGGCTGATATATCTTCTGCCTTTTGGCGGTCTTATATCGGTATTGATTTATAAGCTGACAAAAACAGAAGGAATCGTTACCGATAGGGCACTTGAAGCTTCAGCAGGCTCTGCAAGAATGCCTGCACGCATAACTCCTGTTATATTTGCAGCAACAACAATAACGCACCTTTTAGGCGGCTCGGCAGGTAAAGAGGGTGCTGCACTTCAGGCAGGAAGCGGTGTGGCTGAGCTTATTTCAAAGCTCACCAAAGCGGATGAAAAAAAGCGTGCGATTTTGACCATATGCGGTATGGCAGCTGTGTTTTCCGCAATGCTCGGAACACCTGTTGCAGCTTGCGTTTTCGCATTAGAAGTTGCCGTTATAGGTAAATTGAATTCCCGTGCAATTTTCCCTGCACTGACGTCGAGCATCACAGCGCACTTTATATCTCTCGCACTCGGTGTTGTGCCCGAAAGGTTTCATATCGGTACGGTGCCTGATATGGATATAATGGTGATTTTGAAAACAGCTGTGATTGCTGTTGCAGTTTCTGTTGTTGCAGGTGTTTTTTGCCTGATGATCAACGGCGGTCATAAGTTTGCCGGAAAGGTAGTAAAAAATCCTTTTGTGCGTATTTTTGCAGGCGGCTGTATTATTGTCGTTCTGACACTTATATTCGGTACGGATTACAACGGCGGCGGAATATTTGTAATAGAAAGAATTTTTGAAGAAGCTACTGTAAAACCCGAAGCTTTCTTGCTTAAAATTATATTTACAGTTATAACAATTTCTGCAGGATTCAAGGGTGGTGAAATTGTACCGTCTTTTTTCATAGGTTCAACCCTCGGTGCTGCGTTGGCAGGTGTTATGGGTTTACCCATCGGCTTGAGTGCGGCAATCGGTATGATTGCGTTTTTCAGTGCGGCAACTAACTGTCAGATAGCTTCTGCCGTAATTGCGGTTGAGTTTTTCGGAACAGAAGGATTTGTTTATTTTGCCGTTGCGGCATTTGCATCAAGGATATTTTTCAGAAACACAAGCCTTTACCAAAAACAGAAATATATATGATGAAAAAAGCCGGGTCAGTGCCCGGCTTTTTATATTTTCTTTTTCATCAGCCCGTGTTTGTTACAGTAAATATACAGGTATCCTCTGCCTCTTAGCTGTAATCTTGCTTCTGCATTTCCTTCCGGATAAAGCTTTATAAAATGCACCTTATCTGATGTAAGGTGAGCAATAAACGAAATAAAATGATTTTTTCCCATTTCGTGGTCAACGGTTACAAAGTATTCATCTTCTACTTTTTCAATTTTTATTTCGTGCATTTCGTCAGTTTCTTCTGCTTCAAGTGCAGGCAGTGTTATTCCGCAACAGCTGATTAAAGCATCACCTGTAGTGCGTATAATATTGCCGCATATCGGGCAGACGTAAAACCTTGAACGGAGAATGTTTGAAGAAACGTTTTTGTTTGTTACCGTGTCACCTGACATAAGTTCAATTACCGAAACACCGAGTGCACCGCTCAGCGGCTCAATCAGTGTTATATCGGGCAAACCCTTTGCCGTTTCCCATTTTGAAACAGTCTTACCGCTCACACCTATCTGCTCTGCAAGCTGAGTCTGTGTTATTCCCTTTTCTTCGCGAAGTCTTTTTATTGTTGCACCTGTTATGTAATTGTTCATAGTTTGCTCTCCTTTGTAAAACCATTATAGTTTACCTTTTGTCAGGGTGCAACCTACGCTGCGTAGATAATAAAAAAGAGGTAACTCAACGTTACCTCTTTCGGTTTGTTTTGCTGTTATTCTTCACCGCGTACAGGCTCACCGACAACATCAGGGCTTGTGGGCATTGCAATTACGCTGTCACCGTTGTCAATCTGCTTGAAGATTTCGTCGCGGGCAGGGTCAACCATTGTGAAGCCTGTATTGTCACCCTTCAGAGCTATCTGCCACTTTGTAAGCATAGGGAAGTAAAGGTATATAAGCTTCTGGCCGGGAACAGAGTTCCAGATTTTGATTGCCGTGTAAGCACAGTTAAGTACGTAGCTCCAGTAGTTGGAGTTGATAATCTTGTTGCTTACCTTCTGCAGGTCAGATGCGGTAAGATCTTTGCTCAGACCGATGTAATCATCGGCAGTAAGGTTGCGGTAACGCCAGGATTCAACGTTGTAGTAGAGACCGGGACCGTCTTCAACGGTTGTACCGTATGTACCTACAGCTACACCCTTGCCCTTGGGCAGAGTTACTGCACCGACGTTGATTGAGCCTTTGGTAAGATTTTCAATGTAAATCCATGTGTGACCCGATGTGCTGTCAACGTGCTGTCTGTGGCCGATATACATTCTTGCAACGATAGGCTCGCTCTCAACAGGCTGCTCATCTGCAGCATATGCGGGGATGATTGCTACGCCGAGAAGCATTGCAGCGACAAGAATGAACGAGATGATTCTTTTGACATTTTTCATATTCATACACTCCTTTTTGTCTAACAATTAGTATATCACATAACATATATAGTGTCAAATTAAAAATCTATAAAATAAGATGAAAATAATAGAAAATTGTAAGATTGAAAAAGCAGATTTAATTGATTTTGACGAATTGTATTGCAACGTATATTTTTATATGATAGAATTACGGAGTAATTAATGTAAACGGAGCGGATGATAATGTCTTTTAAAGATTTTTGCGACAAGTATGCAAAGCAAATCAGAGCTATGTCGCCTAAATACGACGTGATTTATGAGGTTTCTGAAAAAGAGCCGATTACCTTTGAAAGCAGCAGTGAGGTGCTCCTTTCTGCAGCAATTATTGCCGATACACATCTGCCTGACCGTGTAGCGGCAGAGGCAAACCTCGGTAACTTTTTCAAGGATATTTCAAATTCACCCGAAAAATTTGACGTGTTTATGATGGCAGGCGATATTGCCGATTACGGACTTAACAAAGAGTATGAACGATTTTTCAGACCTATTGATGAGCAGAAGATTATACCGCACACACTTGTAACAATGGGTAACCACGATGCACGCTTTTTCTTTAAAAAGAACAGCAAAATCGTTATGGATAAGGTGGATAAATACCTCGATATTAAGACTGCCGGTAAAACCTATTACTCATACGATGTTAACGGATATACATTTGTTGTTATGTGTACTGAGAAACGAGTGCTCGAAAAAGCTTATATATCTGAAGAGCAGATGAAGTTTATTGACAGCGAGCTTGCAAGAGGTACAAAGGACGGCAAACCGGTATTTCTTATGTGTCATCAGCCTTTTGCTAATACTCACGGTCTGCCCGAGGTGTGGGAAACAGGCGACCTGGGTGAGCAGAATGACGAGGTCAGAGCTATTGTAGAGAAGTATAAAAACGTTTTCTTTATCAACGGTCACCTTCACGGCGGTGTCTGCGATAAGGTTTTCGAAACGCTCAACGAAGAAAACGGTGTATATTCAATCAGTGTACCCGGATACAGAAAAGAAAACAACTTCGGTATCACTGATGCAGGTGTCGGCTATTTCTTCGAAGTTTATGCTGACCGTATTGTTTTCCGTGCACGTAAATTCCTTACCGGCGAGTACATAAACGGCGATTACTCAAGAAAAGAATACAGCTTAAAATAAATTCAGCCTGCTTAACTTTTTGTTAAGCAGGCTGTTGTTTTATAGGATTAAAGACCGAGCAAACGCTGGAATATATTAACTACCTTAAGACCTATGTTACGGAAGAAAGCGACGATATAAGTAAAGAAGCTTACACTGATGTTGCCGCTGTTTTCGCCGGGGGTACCGTCGAAGTCGGAGCTGACGGAGTTCATCCAGCTTATAATACCCTCAGAGCCTTCAAGTTTTACTTCTTCACCGTTACCGTTTTCTGTTGTAACGTCAGGGTACGTACTGCCGTCGAGCATATGCAGATCGTATGTAACAACTCTTGCAAGGTGATGGTTATCGCTTGCTGAGTTTCCTGCCGGCTCAGTTACTGCTGAGAAGCTGGAAAGTCTGCATTTTTCAGGATTGGAGTTGCTCTTACATACGTTATTCCAGAGCGGAAGAGTTACCATTGTATAGTTTACAATGGGGTCAAGCTTACTGCAAATTATCCAAATTGCGATGTCGGAGCATTTTGCTACGTCGCTTGCTGTTACTGTACCTGTACCTGCAATCGGGAAGATGCCTGCGAAATACTCGGGGAAGGCAACTGCCATATTCCATGTCATTTCACCGCCTGCAGAGCTGCCGCCAATGAAAATCTTTGTTGTGTCGATGTTGTCACCGTGCTTTGCAATCATATCGTCGATTACAGCACGCAGAGGCTCTATAAGTGTTGTGTTCCAGTAAACGAGCTTATGTTCGGGTGAACGGGGAAGAAGAATGAATGCACCACCTTCGTCAAATCTGCTCTGAAGCTCTTCAGATGCCCAGTAGGGGAAGTCGCTGTCGTCGAGCTGAGCGTCAACATAATCGGCATGACCGATACCGTGAAGGAAGATTACAAGCGGATATTTTGTGTTATCGTTTTCACCTACAGGTGAGTAGTATGCATAGTCGAGTGCTTCACTGCCTGCTTTGGGTGCAACGTCACTTTCAAATTCGTCACGAAGTGCCTGTATACCTGCAGACGTGGGGAGAGCTTCTTTGCGGCTGCTGTTTTTTGCGGCAGATACACTCATAGGGAGTGAGCATATAAGCGCAACCATAATCAATGCTATGATTTTTTTCATAAATCCAAAACCACCTCAATTTTAAAATTATAAAATAATTCTAACAAAAACAATGCTATGTGTCAAATATTCTTACTTTAATTTTACGAATATGAATTAAAATCCGACAGATTTTATAATATTGTTGTGTTTTATTAAATTACCTGCGCAAACTGTTTCGATTTTCAATGTTTCATCAAAGATGTTGTTTGTTATTTCAGCTTCTCGCAAATATTCAAGACGAATAAAGTGGTTGCCGTAAACGGGCATTTCAAAGCTGTTGCACGTAACTGTAAGCTTGCCGTGCACATATTGTTGAGAGTTTTCATCCATTACCTTAGGGGAATAGAGTATTACGGGTGCACCTTCATACATACTTGCATAGTTACAGCTTATAACCTGATTGTTTCGGAATATGACGTGTGTTGTGTAGCCTGATTCAAACCAGAAGTTACAGTCGTCTTCAAGAAGAAGCACGGGGCCCCATACCTTTTCAAAGCGGTTGTTTTCGATTATTACTTCACCGCGTGTTGTACAGAGTATACCTCTGCCGCAGGTGAGACCGAATTTGCAGTTTTTTACATAAAGGTCAGGTGTCCAGGTTGCATTTTCGACTACGTCTTTTCCGATTTCGATGTCCGGTAAAGCTGAATCAAGAGTTAAATGAATATCAGTATCATTTATTTTTGTAAAGCTTAACACCTTTGCAGATGCGTACGGAATGAGAGTATTCCATTTGATAAAGTCGATTTTATCTCCTGTTTCGAATGCCTGAAACCCCCAGCTCTCATCGTGCATAAACCGCAGTTTCAAGCCGTTTGTAGCTTTGTCAGCTTCAATTATACGCAGGTGAGTACCGTGTACGTTGATGAAATCGTCGTGAGCACCGCCTGCTTTGCAGTTTTCGACAAGTATATTACCTTTGCAACCTGAAAACTGAAAGAAGTCAGCCGTGCTTGCCGCAGTTCTGCTTTTTGCAGGTGTAAGGTCACAATTTATGTATGTTACGTTTTCGCAAAACTGAGAAACCATACCGAGTCCGTGCATGAATTTTATACGCAGGCTGTCAAAAACAAGGTTTTTGCAACGCTGAAACATACCGCCTGTTTGGTCACGGACAATGTTGCGCGACTGAACTATCGCACCTGCAGGGAAATATACTTCTTTGTTTTTCAGCTTGCCTCTGAGCGTGTTGTCGTTAAGCATTTCTATACCTTCAAGCTCAAGGTCAGCACGGCTGAAATCACGGAAAAGACCGTTTATGGGGTCAAGCAGCCTTACCTGTCTTCTGCCGAGTGTATAGTGGTCTTCCCAATAAGGTTTTCCGTTTTTGTCAGGTTCACCTTGCCAGATAATGCTGTTATCCTCAACTCTGAAAAGACATTCGGAGTTGATTTTTATTACGCATTCACCATCATTGTTTGAAACTACGGTGAATTCTGCCATAGTAGGGCAGGCATAATCTACCGTGAGATTTTTCACTGTAATGTTATTGCATCGGTCAAAGATAAACGGGGTCATCTTGCCGTGTACAAGTATTGTTGCATCGTTGCCGTCAATTACAATATCCGATTTGTCTTTGAGATAAATTGCTGAATATCTCCTGCCTGTCGGGTTTTCGTGCCTTTTGGCAGTATTGGTACAGTAGTATCCCTCCAGCTCAAACGAATCATCCTGACGCACATCGTAAATTTTATCTTTTTCAAGTGTAATATACGTGCCGTCGGTTATTTCTGAAAATATTGTACTCAGCTCATTCATTTCTTTTTCTCCTCAAGCAGTAGGATGCTTTAATTATATACTCATTATAATATGATTTCAATATTTACTTGAGCTTAGTTTTATGCTAATCTTTAATTAAAGACAATTCCGGAAGGATGGTATAAATGACTTTTACAACTTTTCTGAGATTTCTTATGGCAATTATTATGTCACCCTACTATCTTTTTAATTGCGTATTTAACGAATATGTTTATCCTGCCGTCAGCAGGTCGGATGCTTATCTTTTCTGCTATTTTGTAGGTAATGAGGTCGATGAGCAGACTATACATTTTGCCGTAAGCACAGACGGATATAATTACAAGGCTCTCAACGGCAATGAGGCTGTTATTGAGCAGACAAAGGGCACGGGCTGTGTGCGTGACCCTTACATACTAAAAGGTGCCGATGAAAACGGAAAGGATTGTTACTTTATTATTGCAACCGATATGAATGCACTCGAGGGCTGGACTTCAAACCATTGCCTTATCACCTGGCGTTCATACGACCTTATCAACTGGATTGATGAAACGGTTATCGATATGCGTCAGTTTGAGGGTTTTGAGAATACTAACAGAGCGTGGGCACCGCAGGCTATATGGGACAATGACAAGCAGATGTATATGGTCTACTGGGCAAACTCAACTGTCGAAAACGACTGTGCAGGACACTACTATGCGTATACCAAAGATTTCAAAACCTTTGAAACTGAGCCACAGGTGCTTTTCGGCAGATGGAATGAGGTCAATCCCGAAACAGGCGAAGTTATGAACGTGCAGTGTATTGACGGAGATATCGTCTATAACGAAAAGGACGGATATTACTATCTCTATTTCAAAGAGGATTTGACCCAGAAAATTGCCTGGGTACGCTCGAAGTATCTCACAGGTCCGTACAATACGGATTATACAATCTGTTCGCTTAACTATTGGGGTGTAGAGGGTAGCTCTATGTACCGTATCAACGGTACGGATTCCTGGATGATGATAATGGATGAATACGGTCAGGGCTCGTACTTTGCACAGATGACAAAGGATTTCACTACGTTCAAAAGAGTACAGCGCTCAACCTATTCTATGGATCATCTCAAGCCCAGACACGGCTCAGTGTTAACTATAACGGAGAGCGAGTATGCGGCACTTGCCGAAACGTATGGAATAGAAAAATAAATATATTGCATTTAAAACAAAAAAGAATTAAAATATAATCAGTAAAAAATATGGAGGTATTTATTATGCTTAAAGTCGGTCTTGTTGGTGTCGGCGGTATCAGCGGCGCACATATCCCTGCGTGGGATAAGAGAGAGGATGCAGAGCTTGTTGCTCTTTGCGATATTCGTCCCGAAAGAATGGAACAGTATGAGGGCAAGCGTCATTATCTCGATTTTGACGAAATGTTAGCTAACGAAGAGCTTGATATACTCGATATCTGTCTGCCTACATATCTTCACGCAGACTTTGCCGTAAAGGCTATGGAGAAGGGCATCAACGTAATCTGCGAAAAGCCCATTTCTCTCAAGGAAGAGGATATTGACAGAGTTTATTCAACAGCCGAGAAAAACGGCGTTAAGTTTATGGTTGCTCAGGTGCTCCGCTTCTGGCCCGAGTATGAAGTTCTTAAGGAGATTTTCGATACCGGCAAATACGGTAAACTCCTTTCCGGTACAATGACAAGACTTGGCCATAAGCCCCGTTGGAGCTGGGATGGCTGGATGATGGATGAGAAGAGAAGCGGTCTTGTTCCATTCGACCTTCATATCCACGACCTTGACTTTATGGTATACGCTTTCGGTATGCCCAAGGTTGCTCATCAGTACCGCTCAAAGCGTCCCGAGCAGGATTTTATTTCCGTTACTTACGATTTCGGTGATTTCACAATCAATACCGAAGCTTCATGGTATGCAACCTGTTATCCTTTTACAGCTCAGTTCCGCTTCCAGTTTGAAAAAGCTATTGTCGCAAACGAAAACCGTACAATGAAAATCTACCTTGAGGATGAAGAAATCGACCTTTCAAAAGAGACTAAGGGTGACACAGGCAGTATCAACCTCCCCAAGAGTGACGCTTATGCAAACGAAATCAATTACTTTGCAGACTGTGTACGCGATAACAAACCTGTAGAAAAGGTCAAGCCCGAAGAGCTCAGATGTGTTCTCAATATTCTTAACAGCCTTTAATTTTATCGAATCCAAAAATTGAAAATAAAGGAGAGATCCTTGTGAAAAAACTTTTTTGTATTCTGGTTGGTATTATTATGATTGTTTCGTCAATTTCTTTCAGTTCTTTTGCGGCTCAGTCAGGTTTTGACGTAAGTCAAGCGGTAATCGTTGCAGGTGAGTCTGTTACGGATAAATATGCCGCATCACGCCTTGAGTATTATCTTGAGCATATAACGGGTGCCGATATTTCTGTTGTTTCCGATTCTCAGCCCGAAGCTGAGCTTGAAATTATAGTAGGTGCAACTTCACGTGCGGCAGTTGACCTTGACGGATTCAAGGATGGCGGCTACGTAATCACTTCTGATGAAGAGAGAATTGTAATCTGCGGTGCAGGCAACAAGGGCACAATAAACGGTGTCTATGCTTTTCTTGAGGATTACTGCGGCTGTCACTGGTATGAGAGCGAGGTTATTGTTGTACCCGAAAATGCTTCGCTTACAGTACCTTGCGGTATTGATGATGAATATCATCCTTTCTTTGAATATACCGAAACCGATACGACAAGCTCACGTGATACCGAGTTTTCACTTGCAAACGGTCTTACAGGTGGCGTTTACCGCAGCTTTACTGCGGAGCAGGGCGGTCAGGTAGGATATATAGGCTCGTTTGCTCATACTCTTGTAACTCACTATTGCAAGCCCGAAACTTATTTTGAGGCTCATCCCGAGTATTACGCTTATCACAAAGGCAAGAGAGTACCGCAGCAGCTTTGTCTTACCAACCCCGACGTAATTGACGTTGTTGTCGGTGAAGTGCTGCAGAATCTTTCACTCGGTCACAATCCCGACGCTTCTGTTCAGATTGTGTCGCTCACCCAGCACGACAATCAGAAGTACTGCGAGTGTGAAAAATGTAAGGCACTTGACGATGCCAACGGTTCACACGCAGGCACAATGATTACTTTTGTCAACACTGTTGCCGAGCGTGTAAAGGCGGCAGGCGACTATGATAACGTTGTTTTCGATACCTTTGCTTACCAGTATACACGTAAGGCTCCGACTGCCGTTGTACCGCGTGAGGACGTTATTGTCCGACTTTGCTCTATCGAATGCTGCTTCGGTCATACTCTTGATGACCCGAAGTGTGACGAAAACAAAGACTTTATGTACGACCTGGAGCATTGGGGCAAAATCTGCAACCGTGTATATATCTGGGATTACGTAAATAACTACCGTGAAACTGTATGTATCTTCCCGAATTTCGGCGTAATGCAGAGAAACGTTCAGATTTTCTACGAGAACAACGTAAAAGGTATCTACGAAGAGGGTAATTACTATATCGCAAACAGCGACGGTGAATTCGGCGAAATGAGAACGTACCTTCTCTCAAAGCTTATGCAGAATCCGTATTGCGATTACGATGCTGAAATGAACGGCTATCTTGAAGCTGTTTACGGTGCAGGCTGGCATAATATCCGTGAGTTTATCGATATTATGACTGAGCACGCTGTTACCGATTCAAAGCATCTCTATATTTATCAGGAATCACAGAAAACCCTGTACGGTATGAAGAATACAGACATAGAGTATTGCAATCAGCTTTGGGAGGATGCAAAGGCTCAGGCACAGACCGAGGAACAGTTAGCTCAGCTTAAACGTTCCGAGCTTTGCTGGCGATACTGGAAGTGCTCAAATCAGGTAGGTGAATTCTCCAGATGGCAGTTCCCGTACGTATGGATGAATGCAAACGAGCAGTTTCATCACGACCTGAAAGATATGGGCATAACAAAGATGGGCGAAGGCGCAACCCATGCACTTTCCGATTGTAATCTGCTCTATCTTTACAGACATCTGTTCAAGTGGACTACACTTTTTGAAGAGCCTTACTGGGATTTCCTCAATCCCTATGCAGTTAAGCTCTACGATTTTCTTGGTATAATTTATAACGCTTTACTTAAATAATTTTTGCAGGTGATTGATTATGGAAAGAACGTACATACCTTTTAACAAATGGAACGAAAAATCAAAGCAAACCGAATACACAAAGAACACTACTCTTCTGAGTGCCGACGGTAAGCTTCAGGCGAAAGGCTGGGCAAGACACAATGTGTTTGACTACGACCGTACAAAGGTTAAGGCAAAGCTTATGAGCCGTAAGGAGTGGGACTTCTACCAGGTTTCCGACGGAAAGTTTATGGTTCAGCTCAGTTTTGCAAATATCAATATTGGCGGATATGTCGGTGCCAAGCTTATCGACCTTGAAAACGGCAAGCAGATTATTGATGCAACACAGCTTTTCCTCGGCGGTAAGGATAAGTACGTTCCGCCTGCAAAGGGTGATGTACCCAACCGTTTCGGCTACAAAATCGGCAAGGCAGAATTTGATTTTGATACAAAAGAGAATACAAGAACTCTGTGGTTTAAAATGCTCAAGGGCAGTAAAACCGTTGAGTGTAAATTTACTATGGATATCCCCGAGGGGCTTGAGAATATTACTACCGTTCTTCCGTTTGACGGTGACGATACCAAGTACTTTATGACCACAAAGCAGAACTGTATGCCTTGTGAGGGTGTGTTTAAGATTGACGGTGAAGAGTGGAATTTCTCTAAGACTGATGCCTTTGGCACACTCGACTGGGGCAGAGTCAATACTCCGCACAAAATGGTATGGTACTGGGGTAATGGCTCAAAGTACATAACAGGTGCCGACGGCAAAGAGCATCTTTTCGGTTTTGAAATCACCTGGGCTATAGGTAACGAGAGCAACGCTACCGAAACCTGCCTTTTCTATGACGGCAAGGCACATAAATTCGGTGCTGTCGATGTTGAAACCTTCCCGAAGCCCGACAAGTTTATGCAGCCGTGGAAGTTTGTTTCCGAGGACGGCAGATTCAATCTCACAATGGTGCCGACATTTGACCATCATTCAGATATGAATCTCGGTGTTGCGAGAATGCATACTCATCAGGTGCACGGTCTGTGGAGCGGTGACGTAACACTTGACGACGGCACAAAGCTTGAAATCAAGGATATGTATGCATTTTGTGAGTATGTAGAAAACAAATGGTAAGCTGACCACAAAAGGGAGTAAGAAAGAAAATGGGTTTTAAAGAATATATACGCGGTGCACTTACTGCACCTGAAAAAGGCGATACGGTAGAGTATTTCAAGCTCAAGGCAAGAGTTTCGGGCAACGTGCTCACAAATGCAGCCGATATCCCTGCAGGCGGATATAATTATGAGGCTGATATTACAAAATTCTGGGAGGAATTTCAAAAGCTTAGGAAAGAGCGTGACTACCCCATATCGTTCAATACAATAATGCTTCGCGTTTTGGCTGAGGGACTTAAGGCTAACCCGAGACTTAATGCGCATATGGAGTACAAGCGCAAGGCTTCTACCGGCAGACTTATTGTTAAAGAACATATCGACGTTGCCGTACCTTTTCTGCTTGACAGCGGCGAAACCTTCCCCGTAAAGCTCTGCAATCTTGAACAGCTTTCTCTTAAAGAAATTTCAGAGGAAATAGCAAGACTTACAACTGCACTCAAAGAAACAGATGTTGACAGAGTACTTTTTGATATAATTCTTCAGAGAATTATCGGATTTATACTCAAGGGTAAGTTTGCAAGTACAGCTGCACAGATAGCAACAGGCTATGTAGGTAAGTATAAGGTTGCCAAACTTTCCGGTCTTTTTGAGCATGCATCACGTGACAAGTCTGCTCTTCAGATGAATGAACTTAACGAGGGTACTGTTTGTATGACTAACCTCGGTACTCTTTATAAAGGTCTCAACGGTAACGTAACTTACGCACCTCTGCTTTTTCCGCAGGTGTTTATTATGGCTCTCGGTGCAGTGCAGGACAGAGATTATGCCTTCAGAAACGAAAAGGGCGAAGTTGATATCGGTACAAAAAAGATTTTGCCTATCAATATAATGTTTGACCACAGAATCGGCGGATTTAACGATGTTATTCCCTTTATTAAAAGGCTTGATGAAATTTTTGCTGCTCCCGAAGTAATGTGGGAGTGGTAAATGAGAGCGGTATTTTACCTTACAAAAAACGGTGTGCGGATATTTCCGTACACCGTTTTTATCTTTATGAAAATAAAACAAACTAAGTATTTACTGCTATTTAAATTGGGCTTTGTTTATGTTATAATAATATACAATAATATCAACGGGGAATAATTATGAATAGAATTACAGAAATAACAGATTTTATGGCTCCTGAACTGGACGTATATGCAAGGCTGAGTGAAGTGCAGCTGCTTAACAGAGAGTACCCTGATAAGGGCTTATTTATAGCAGAAAGCCCCAAGGTTATTGAACGCGCACTTGATGCAGGGTACGAGCCTGTTTCGTGCCTGATGGAGAAAAGGCATATTGAGGGTGAGGGCAGGCAGATTCTGAACAGGATAAATGACGTTCCCGTATTCTGTGCGGAATTTGATATTCTGACTCAGCTTACAGGTTTCAAACTCACGAGAGGTATGCTGTGTGCGATGAAGCGAAAGCCTCTGCCCGATGTAAAAGAAATCTGTGAAAACCAAAGCAGAATAGTTATACTTGATAAGGTTATGAATCCTACGAACGTAGGTGCAATAATCCGTTCTGCTGCAGCACTGGGAATGGATGCGGTGCTCCTCACACCCGGTTGCTCCGACCCGTTGTACAGACGTGCAGCAAGAGTAAGTATGGGTACGGTGTTTCAGATTGACTGGACTTTTTTATCTGATGACAGTCTTGACGAAGTGAAAAGCCTCGGTTTTAAAACCGTAGCTATGGCACTTAAAGATAATTCAATTTCTATAGATGACCCAAGGCTGGCACAGGAAAATAAGCTCGCTGTAATTATGGGAACAGAGGGCGACGGACTTGCCGATGATACTATAGCCGGCTGCGATTACACTGTAAAAATACCGATGTATCACGGTGTGGATTCGCTTAACGTTGCCGCCGCTTCTGCAGTAGCGTTTTATCAGTTAGGCAACAGACACAACGGTTAGGAGAGATACCTATGCAGATTATACAGACTATAATTTCTTATATTGTGATTGCGGCAGGTTTTGTTACTTCACTGTTTTCTTGGGGTGATCCGACTTTTGTACCGTTTGAAAACGATTATGAGATTCCTGACAGCATACCGGAATACAGTGTGATTTCTACTGAAGAAAAAACAGACTGGAAAGCCAAATGGATATGGGATAAAGACAATATTACGGAAGAAAACGTATGGATGTGCTTTAATAAAAAAGTAAGTATTGATGCTATTCCTCAGGAGCTTATTGCACATATATCGGCTGATTCAAAATACTGGCTTTACATAAACGGTGAAACAGTTGTATTTGAAGGGAACGTAAAACGCGGTCCGGAAAAGAACGGCGGATATTATGACAGCATAGATATTTCGCCTTTTCTCAAAGAGGGTGAAAACTCAATTTGTGCTTTAGTGTGGTATTGGGATGCCGAAACAAGCTATTCATACAGCGGCAGCGGTCAGGGCGGTTTCCTTTTTGAAGCCGTAAACGATGATATATCTGTACTTTCCGATAAAAGCTGGAAAGTGAAAAGACATACGGCTTACATAGACAGCCCTTTTTATCCTCCTAATTACAGAATTGCCGAATACAGCATTTATTTTGATGCAAGGAAAGATATCGGTGACTGGATAAGTACGGATTATGACACTTCCTCCTGGGAGAATGCAACCGAATATGCGTCAGGCGGTGAAGGCGCATACGGTAGGCTTTATCCGAGAGGCATACCTTTCCTGAAGGATTACGGTCTGAGGGATTATGAGAATTCAAAGAGCTATGAAAACTATACCGTAAGTAAGCTTTTCGGTGAAAAAATTACCGTTGATATACCGTATAATGCACAGCTGACTCCTTATCTTAAAGTGATTGCACCGGCAGGCAAAAAAATCCGTATAACAACTGAAAATACGCTGATTGGTGCAGTTTCAACTACTTATGTAACCCAAGAAGGTGAGCAGGAGTTTGAAGCTTTGGGCTGGGTCAACGGAGAACATATTACCTATAAAATACCGAGAGGTGTTAAGGTTGTATCTTTGAAATACCGTGAAACGGGATACGACAGCTCGTTCAGCGGTGATTTTAAATGCGATGATGAATTTCTGAATTCTCTTTGGCAAAAATCTCTTCGCACTCTATACGTTACAATGCGTGACAGCTTTATGGATTGTCCCGACAGAGAAAGAGCACAGTGGTGGGGTGACGTCACAAGCGAAATGTTTATGACTATGTATTCTATGGACAGTAACTCCTACCTGCTGTATCAGAAGGGTGTAGAGGCAATGCTTTCGCACGTTGACGATACAAAAGTACTGCAGACGGTTGTACCTATAAACGGTGATTATTTTGAGCTTCCCGTACAACAGCTTGCAGGAATTGTCGGTTTCCTGACTTACTATGAATACACAGGTGATACCTCTTTTATAGAAAAGGTTTATGGTGCTTCACTTAATTATCTCAAGCTCTGGGAAATCAGTGAAAATAATCTTGTTGTTCACCGCGAAGGCTCGTGGGATTGGGCTGACTGGGGCAGCAAAGCGGATATGACGGCAATAGAAAATGCCTGGGTTTACTATGCTCTTTCCGCCGTAGAAGAAATGGCAGATATCCTGGGAAGAAATGAGGACATCTCATTCTTAGCTGAAAGAAAAGCCACTATAGCAGAGGGCTATAAGGCTCTCTGGACAGAAGAAGGCTACAAAAGTAAAGACGTAAGAAAACCAGACGACAGAGCTAATGCGCTTGCTGTTTTATCAGGGATTGCCGGAAAAGAACAGTACGGCACAATAACAAAAGTGCTTACAACTACTGAAAATTCAAGCCCTTATATGGAGTATTACGTGCTTGAAGCTCTTTGCCAAATGGGTGAGTATGAAGCTGCAAAGAGCAGAATCAAGGGCAGATATGCAGAGATGATGGGTGAGGACTATTCCACGCTCTGGGAATTCTGGGATTCTTGGCGAGGCACGAAAAATCATGCTTGGAGCGGCGGACCTCTTGTTATAATGAGCAAGCACTTTGCTGGTATCACACCTTTTGAAGCAGGCTATGAAAAGGTTAAAATAGAGCCGCAGTATTCTTTGTCCGACAGTATGAGCTGCACAGTTCCGAGTGTTAAGGGGCTAATCGCTCTGGATTATAAAAAGGATTCGGATAATTATATTCTCAACCTTACTGTTCCGCAAGGTGTTAATACTGTTTTATACGTGCCGACAGGTGCTGTTGTTACTGTTAATTCTCAGCTTTTTTATCAGAACGGCGAGTATATATCTGCCGGTAAAGAAAGCGGTATTGAAATTAAAGAGAATAATATGTCTTGACTTATTAAATAATTAAAATGTAAAGTTTGTGCGTACGGTGCAAAAAGTATTTATGGTAGAAAGCCTGCAAACTTAATGAAAAAACTCCTATGATATGTTTGTTATATCATAGGAGTTTTTGTTATTTAAATAATTTTTGTATTATGTGCAAACCGTGCTATGTGATGGTGAAGATAAGACTTTACTGTACAACTCTGAATGTGTGTTCGGCATCAGGATTATCCATTGTGTATACGAAGGAGAAGCCGTATGTGCCGTCGTCATTGTAGTGAATTCCGTAGCCGTCATAGCCTTTTTCGGAGCATACGGTAGCTTCAATCCAGTTGTCTCCGTCCTTAATGTATATCTTCGGACACTTAAGGCTTGTAAAGCCGTTGAACCTTACAACGTTGTTGTTTCTGCCGCCTGTGACATGAATCTCGCCAACGCCGTTATCTACGCGGATTGTGGGCACAAGTGCATCGTCTTCAAGTGTTCCTGTAATGGCAGTTACCTTTACGGGATTGACACCTGAATCTTCACGGACTGCTCTGACATTACTGTCATTTTCCTCTTTACCCTGACCCCAGGGAAGGAGTACAAAGTTGAGATTTATGCTGTCACCGGGCTTGAACGTGATTTCTTCAACGTCAAGTGTAAGACTGCCGCTTGTAAGCTCTTTTTCAGATGAATCACGCACTGCAAAATCAATATTCTGTTCTGCGCCGTCTGCAATTATTTCGCTGTCATTTATAATCATTGCAAAATTGCAACCGAAATGATTGTCAACATTTGCTTCACTGTCTGCTGTAACGTCAAAAAATGTCCAATACGGGCTTTCATCGCCGAGAGTATAGTAAACGTCTTTAGATGTGTTTACCGGCGTTACAACACACTCGTTGTTTTCGTTAAGGTAGCCGAGCTTAGTGAAGTTAGCGTAGCGACCGTCGAAATAGAAAAGGTCAAAGTCACGCTTGAAGTTGTCGAAAGTAATCTCACGGTTGAAGTTGATTTCAACCTCATAATAGGTGCGGTTTTCATCGGTCTGCGGGAATTCAACGTGGCGCAGGGTATATGTGTATGAGCCGCAGTCGGATTCGTAAGTGTTTGTTATATCGCTGTAAGTCGGGCCGACAGAGTCAATCTGAGCGTTTTTGTACTCGCTGTAAACCTGACCTGCATTAATAAAGCCAAGAGCCTTTTTGTTATAAGTTACAAACTTGAGAGTACCGATAGAGTTGAACTGAGGCTGCTCAGCCCACATAATGCCGCTTCTGGTACGGAAGTCGGGCAGAGTCCAGCCATCCTTTTCATACACGAAATATGGTGCTATACAGTTAGATTCGGTTGTGCCGGTTGAAAGGTGATAGTATGAAACGTGGAACTCGATACCCGAAAGCTGCTTGAGCGGTACGTTACCCCAATTCTGATAGAGGTTAAGTATTGTCATATCAAGCGTTTCGTTTGCCTTGAGTGAAAGTGGGAAGAAGCAATCGCCGTACTGATAATCCTTTACGCTGTAGAAAGGTTCGCCGCCGTCGCCCTGGAAGTTTTTGTCAACCTGCACGGCCAAGGGTACGAATACACCGTTACTGTCGAGAATTGCACCTGCTTCAAGGCAGCCGTTCTCGCCGTTTGTTCTGATGAAAATATTTCTGTCATTATCATCACAGGTAACGGATACGGGCATTGTAAACTGACGCTGAGGATTATTGTAAGCAGATGTGAAATCCGTGCCGTCCATACGGAAGGTGTATGTACCTCTGAGTGCTTCATAGCCGAGGTATGCACCGTTGGCATTGCCGCCGTTTACTGTGATACCGTTAAGAGGATTGCACTCAAGCTCTGCCTGCTTTGCAACGCCGTCGAAGCTGTGAGTTGAATCTGTATAGATACGGAAGCCGAATGTTACCTTGTTGAGAGAATAATCTCCGGATTCGTCATGCTTGTTGATGCCTGTACCTGCGATATAATTTGCAACCTGACGGACTACAAACCCGTTGCCGTTATCTTCTGCGAACAGTGCCTTTGTACTGCCGTCTGAGGGTACAATGAAGCCGACGATGCCGACGCAGTTTATATCAAAAGCAATGTATTCGGCTGTTGTGCTGTCGAGCTTTGAAACGTCTGTACCGATACCGTTTTTATCCTTGAACTGTACTGACGCAACAATTGTCTTTTCAATTTTTATCTCACTGCCGAATTCTTCAAGTGCAGTTGTCGCCTCGCAGGCAAAGAGTGAAAGCTCGCTGTAAATCTTATCTCCGTAGAGGTGATAAGCCTTATCAACCTTGAAATCCTTTGACTTGAAATCGAGGTCACGCACGTGCACCTCGTTATAATATTCGCCTATACGGATTGCGTTTATTCTGCCGATTTCTTTGGATGAGCTTGAATAATGCTTTTTACCGCCTGAAATATAGTATGTATCAAAAGAATCGGCAACATAAACGTTACCCTGAGTGTCGGTAAGTGTTGCATCCTTAACCTTTGCTGTAAGGTCGTGGATAAGCACCATATGAGAATTAGCCATTTTAAAGGCTGAACGCTCGGAATCGGTATAGTATGCCTGACCGATGTCGTCAACCTCTGCCGCATACTTTACTGAAGCAGAAAGATTTGAATCACCGTCTATATTGTTGATAATCTCTGTTGCAGGCTTATCTTCTGCTTCGGGTGCAACGTACTCACCGTAAGTTACATTGAGCATAAGCATCTGGAAGAATGAAAGAATAACTGCAAAAATCTTTTTGAAAAAAGCTGCCATAATATACGCATCCTTCTTTATTTAATAATTTTATATTATACCAATTTGCTGTTAAAGTCAATTGATATTATTTTACGTTTACTGTTGTAATTGTCTGCGGCAACAGCTATAATAAGCTTAATAAATTAAGGGGAACATAATATGAACAAAAAAGAAAGCAGACAGCTTACACGGCTGAAGAAGATGCAAAGCAGGAGCTCCGGCGGCAAATACTTCCTTGTGCTGATTATGCTAATAGCGATAGTCAACATACTTGACGAGGTAACGAGTAACCTTACCGTTACGGTGCAGTCGTCGTTTGTTACGGAGTTTTTTGTGAACAATCCGTTTATGGGCAAGTTCTACAGCTTTGAAGACGGACTAGCGTTTCATTCGACAATCAGCGTAGTTACCTATGTATTCGGTGCAATTACTCCGTTTTACAAGGCTCTTGCCGACAAATGGGGCAGAAAGCCTCTGTTTGCAATATCTACCCTCGGTATGGCAACGGGTCTGATGGTAATATATCTTTCAACAAGCTACATAATGTTCCTTGTCGGTTTTGCTGTAATCAGCTTCTTTATGGGTCATGATATACAGATAATATACATCCTTGAAGAAGCACCCGACAAGCACCGTGCAAAGATATACAGCCTGCTCAAAAGCTTCGGTATACTCGGTGTCGTTCTGATACCTGCACTGCGTAACGCACTTATGGGTGATGATCCTACCAGATGGCGTGAGATTTTCCTTGTGCCTGCACTCATAGGTTTTGTTGCAGTACTTCTTGTTGTGCTGTTTGCAAAGGATACGAAAGTATTTATCGGAGAAAGAATCACATACCTTTCACGCCCTTATGAAGAAAGACAGCGAGAAAAAGAACTTAAAAGACAAGCAAAGCAGGCACAGCGTAACCAGGCAGGCGTTTTCAACGGAGTTAAGTATATATGGGCACATAAGGACACAAAAATGCTCATAATTTCACACATAATTTTCGATTCTGCTATGCCTGCGATAGCACTTTATTTTGAGTCGTCAATGCACACTGCAGGAATGAGCACGAGCGAAATAACAAAGGCGCTGTTTATGGTGCCGATAATCTATGGCTCTATAACATTCCTCTCGGGATTTATAGCAGATAAGGCAGGCAGAAAGGCTACCGTAACCGGTTTCTCCGTTACCTGCGTTACAGGATATATACTCTTTGTAACAGGTATACTGCTTGGCTGGAATCCGTACCTTGTAGGTGCGTTTGCAGGTCTGTACCAGGGCTCATACTGGATTGGCAGAGACTATATGAACGTTATGATGACCGAAAAAGTGCCGACGGATATACGTGCATCGGTTGTCGGTGCAGAGGGTCTGCTCGTAATCATAGGTCTTGTAGTCGGTTACGGACTTACAATAGTCGGTATGATGATAATGCCGATATGGTGGGCTTGCCTTGCTGTATCCGTACCGATGGTAAGTGTTGCCGCAGTTATGTTTGCACGTGAAGTCAAGGAAACAAAGGGCGCAAGCCTTGACGAAATAGCATAATATTGTAAATTTATTAAAACTCGACTTTAAGTTAAAGGTTGCGTTTGAACAGCCTTGACAATACGATGAGTATAAAATATAATATATAATATATGTATTATACCGGAGGGGATATACATGAAGAAAACAATTTCAATTGTACTTGCGCTTATACTCTTAATGATGTGTGTGGTGATTCCTGTTTCCGCAACTGAAATAACATCATCAACAACAGGCTTCACAAATGTTGTTTTTTCAAACGGTTACATAGGTTTCTGCATTGACAGAACTAAAAGCGGCTCTGTTTCAGGCGACACTTTTACACCGGCCAAAAACACATCCGTCGCAGACAATAATAAGGATGAAAACAACACCGATATCTCGCAGAAGCTCAAGGTGCTTTTCACCCAATGCTTTGAGGATATTTTTACATCCGACGGTAACGGCAGTTATTATATCGATAGTTTAAAGGCTGACTCCGATGTTGCGTATACTATTTATCACTTTACCGGTGAACAGGATTACACATGGGGCACTTTCAAACAGCTTGTCGATAAAGTTAATAGCTATCAGGGTTCCGAAATTCCTGATGACGGCTATTCATTGACTCTTGATAACGGCGATACCGTTACCTTCAGCTTTATGGTTATGGAGCCGCAGAAAGAAAACCAGCAGTCATTCTTTGCATATAAGCTGAACGTTTCTCAGGAAGCTCCCCACGAGCACAGTTACGGCACAGACTGGGAGTCTGATGATACCAACCACTGGCACGAATGCGAGTGTGAGGATAAAACTGACATAGGCACTCACGACGGTAACACTGCCGACTGTGTCACTCCCTCTGTCTGCGGCACCTGCGGCAAAGAGCTTGCAGGCGTTGACAAAGATAACCACACAGGCGAAACAATTACAAAGAACGCAAAGCCTGCAACAGAGTTTGAGGACGGTTATACAGGCGATATTCACTGCAAGGGTTGTGGAGAGCTTATTACAAACGGCGAGATAATACCTGCCACACACGAACACAGCTACGGCACTGACTGGGAGTCTGACGACACCAACCACTGGCACGAATGCGAGTGTGAGGACAAAGCAGACCTTGGTGAACACACATATACAGACAATGTTTGTACAGTATGCGGTAAAGAATTGTCAGCTGATGATGATTCGGATGGCGACAGCAACGGTGATAATAACGGCGATACCGATGGCGGAGATGGCTCAGACGACGCTATTTTTGATATGATACTCGGTGCTTTAGGTGACCTGAATATTAACATTCCTGACGAGATTATAGAAGCTCTTTCCGGCTTGGATACAGATGCAGCTCTTGATAAAATTACAGAATACCTTTCGGGTCTTGATATGAACGTTGATTTTGAAGCAATCATCAATGATCTGCGTGATCTTATTTCAAGCTCCGATAAGTCTGAATCTGAAAGCAAACCCGAAACCGGTACAGATACCGACGAGGAAACAGTAGACGGTACAACCGACGGCGACAATAACGAAGCTGTAGGAAATACAAATAGCGATATACCCGATACAGGTATCGGTGCCGGCAGCAAAGTTGCACTTGTTATTATGCTTGCAAGTGTAGTTGTTTTTGCTTTAGTATTAATCAGCAAGAAAAAGAAATATGTTAACCAATAAATGAAAAAAGCAGGTCAACGACCTGCTTTTTCTATTTTTGTTTTATGTTATTTTATTTCAAGTGCGATACACTCGTAGCCCATGAGGTTGTTGCTTACGCTGTCGGGCTGATGTCCGCCGACGTAGAGTGTAATCTTACCGTCGGGCTCAACACGCTCACCTTCATCGTTTACAGCCTTGAGCCAGTAACGGTCAATATCAAAGCTGACCTTTGCTGTTTCACCCTTGCTGATTTCAACTGACTTGAGAGCACAGAGCTGATAGTGCGGTGTCGCATAGCGGCTGTCAGTATAGCTTGCATATACCTGTGCACGCTCATAACCGCTCATATCGCCTACGTTTGTAATATCGACGCTGAGTGTGATTTTGTTTTCATCAACCGAGTCGATATTTGCGTTATCATAATTGAACTTTGTGAATGAAAGACCGTAGCCGAATGGGAAGAGAGCCTCACCATCGATATAGCGGTAAGTTCTGCCCTTCATATTGTAATCTTCAAATTCGGGCATATTATGGTCGCCCTTGAAGATTGTGACGGGAAGTCTGCCGGCCGGTGAAAACTCACCTGCAATAAGCTCTGCAACTGCAAGACCGCCGACCGCACCGGGATACCATGCGTGGATTATTGCCTTTGCGTGGCTTGTAACCTTTACGCCAAGGTCGATTGAGCTGCCGCACATAAGCACAACAATAACGTTGTCGCATACGTCGCATACAGCTTCGGCAAGCTTCTGCTGTGTTGCGGGCAGGTAGAGTGTTTTCTTATCACCGCAGGCTGTGTAATCGTTATCAAAGCCGGTGTCCTCACCCTCGATTGACTGGTCAAGACCGAGTGCGAGTATTGTTACGTCTGCTGCTGCAGCTGTTGCGATACCGTCACTTATCATGTTCTGGAATCCGCTCCAGTGGTTGAGAAATTCGTCACAGTAGTTGCAACCTTTTTCAACAGTAACCGTCGCGTCTTTGAATACTCGGCGTACACCGTCTGCAACCGTGATGTATTCGGAAGCGTAACCGTTGTAGTTGCCCTCAAGTGCTGTTACGGAGAGTGAGTTGGGGCCGACAACAGCTATACGTTTGTTGAAGTCCTTGTTGAGCGGCAGGAATCCGTCATTCTTGAGCATAACAAGACACTGCTGTGCAGCGTGGTGGTTAAGCTTCTGATGCTCCTTGCAGTCGAGCTTTTCGAAGGGAATGTCACTGTAGGGTCTGACCTCTTCAAATTCACCGAGCAGAGCACGGATTGTGTAAAGTCTTTCAGCAGCAACAGTGATTTCTTCCTCAGTTACAAGGTCCTGCTCATATGCATCGATAAGAGCATCGTATGTATCGCCGCAGTTGAGGTCGCAGGTGCACTTGAGTGCTGCTGCAGCTGCCTCAGCCTTGGTGTCTGTATAGTGATGGTCACGGTAAATATCACCGAGTGCACCGCAGTCGGAAACGATATAACCGTCGAAATTCCACTTGTTACGGAGAATGTCAACAAGCAGGTAGGGATGAGCACAGCAGGGGTCACCGTTTGTACGGTTGTATGCACCCATAACACCGCTTACACCTGCCTCAACAGTCTTTTCAAAAGCAGGAAGGTAAGTTTCAAACATATCGTGCTTGTCTGCGATTGCGTCGAAGCCGTGACGTGTCTTTTCGGGGCCTGAGTGTACGGCAAAGTGCTTTGAGCAGGCACAAGCCTTGTAGAATTCGCCGTTACCCTGAATACCTTTGATAAAGGATGTGCCGAGTGTAGCTGAAAGGTAGGGGTCTTCACCGAAGGTTTCCTGGCCTCTGCCCCAACGGGGGTCACGGAAGATGTTGATATTGGGTGCCCAGAATGTGAGACCCTTGAAGATATCGAAATCGTTGTATTTGACGTGCTGGTTGTATTTGATACGGCCTTCTGTTGAAATTACATCGGCAATATTCTCAATCAGCTCAGGGTCGAATGTTGAAGCCATGGCAATAGTGTGGGGAAATACGGTGGCTGTGCCTGAGCGGGCAACACCGTGTGCGCCCTCATTCCACCAGTTATATGCCTGGATACCGAGTCTTTCGATAGCAGGTGAATTATAAAGAAGCTGAGAAACTTTTTCCTCAACCGTCATCTGAGAAACAAGCTCTTTTGCTTTTTTTGCAGCTTTAATCTTGTCCATTGTTTTCTCCTTGTTTCTTATAAATATTTACATTAACTATAAACTACAAACAGCTTTTAGTCAATTAAAAAAAAAGACTCCGGATGTAAAAAATCCGAAGTCTTTTTTGTGAATATTGGTTATGCGTTTGCCTTTATTTCGTCCTGAGAAACAATTTTGATTCCGCCGTCGGAAAGTACTTTTGCGGCTGCTGCATTGTCCTCAACACGGATGATGATGTATGCCTTGCCTACCTCGGGAGTGAGGAAAGCGTAGACATATTCAAGGCTGATACTGTTGTCTGCAAGCAGTGACATAGCATCGGCAAAAGCACCGGGAGTGTCCTCAATCTCAACGACGAGTACTTCTGTAACAGAACAGGTTACACCTGCTGCCTTGAGTGCTTTCTCAGCTGCCTCGTAATCGGATACGATAAGGCGGAAGATGCCGAAATCTGTTGTGTCTGCCATGCACAGTGCACGGATGCTGACACCATTGTCTGCCAGGTGTCTTGCGATTGATGAAAGCTTGCCGTGCTTGTTTTCTACGAATACGGATATCTGTTTAACCGGTGTCATTTAAATCCCTGCTTTCTTATTTGAAATTGTAGCCGAGGTCAAAGGCCTTGAGGTTAAGCTCGAGGAATTTTGCAGGTACTGTAGCCTTTACAGCCTCAACCCATGTGTCATATGCGATATCGGTTTTTGAAGCGAGCACACCCATAAGCACAACGTTAACTGCCTTTGATGAGCCTGCTTCAACTGCAAGTGAGAGTGCGTCGATTGAAGTGATGTCTGTGCCTGTAGCGGAGATTGCTTCAATAACGCCCTGCGGATACTCCGCCGCACCGATAACTACGGGCATCGGATCAATCTTCTGTGTGTTTACGATAAGCTTGCCGCCCTGCTTGAGATAAGGGAGCCATCTTGCGGCTTCAAGCTGTTCAAATGAAAGAATGTAGTCTGCCTCGCCTTTTTCGATAATGGGTGAGTAAACTTCATCGCCGTATTTAACGTAGGTGACAACGCTGCCGCCTCTCTGGCTCATACCGTGAACCTCGGAAACCTTAACGTCGTAACCCTTTGTTGTGAGTACTGCGCCGAGGAGACGGCTTGAAAGGAGAGTGCCCTGACCGCCTACACCGACTATCATTATGCTCTTTGTTTCCATATTGCTCATTCTCCTTTCTCGATTGCGCCGAATGCACACATCTGCTCACATACACCGCAGCCTATACACTGGGTGAAGTCGATAACAGCCTTCTTGTCGCGGAAGCTGATTGCGGGGCAACCTATCTTCATACAAGCCTTACAGCTGCGGCATTTGTCTGCGTTGACCTTGAGCGGCTTCTCGTGCTTGACGTACTTGAGAAGTGCACAGGGTCTGCGTGAAATGATAACACTGGGCTCTTCAACTGCGAGCTCTTCCTTGATTGCTGCTTCTGTTTCTTTGAGGTTATAGGGGTCAACAACTTTTACTCTGTTGATGCCTACAGCCTTTGCAAGTGCCTCAAGGTCAACTGCTGTTGCGGGGTCGCCCTTGATTGTCTTACCGGTTGTGGGATTCTGCTGGTGACCTGTCATACCTGTGATTGAGTTGTCGAGGATAATTACTGTTGAATTACTTGCGTTGTATGCAATGTCAATAAGACCCGTTACACCTGAGTGAATGAATGTTGAGTCACCGATAACTGCAACTGATTTCTTTTCGTTTTCGGGGTTAGCCTTGTTTCTGCCGTGAAGCGCTGAAACGGAAGCACCCATACAGATACAGGTGTCAATCATGCCGAGAGGTGCGAGTGCACCGAGTGTGTAACAGCCGATGTCACCGCTTACTGCAGCGTTCTGCTTCTTGAGTGCGTAGAAAACACCTCTGTGCGGGCAGCCTGCACAGAGCACGGGAGGACGGCCGGGGATTTCAAGGTCGGTTGATGTGCTCTCTGTCTCTTTGCCGAGAATAACCTTTGCAATAAGGCTCTGTGAGTATTCACCGAGTACGGTGAATGCGTCTTTGCCGATAACCTCGATGCCGTTTGCCTTACAGTGCTCTTCAATGAACGGATCAAGCTCTTCAAGTACGTATACCTTGTCGCACTTTGCGGCAAAGTCTTTAATGATATCTACGGGCAGGGGATATACACAGCCGAGCTTGAGGTAGGAAGCATTCTTGCCGAGTGCCTCTTTAGCGTACTGGTAACATACACCCGATGTGATGACACCAATTTTGGTGTCATTCATCTCAACTCTGTTGAGCTCACAGCTCTCTGCCCATTTTGCCTGGT
>JAZSEX010000085.1:0-37525 GCA_045531935.1 Acutalibacteraceae bacterium
AGGCGACACCGAATGGTGAGGCGAGCGGAAAGGACGGGAGCGGATAAGCGAAACGCCGGGAGGAAGAGCACCCGCAACCGAGTGCACCTTTGTTGTTTCTATAGATTCCTCAAAGCTCATATCGGGCAGAATAGAGGGTATGCGTTTTGCCAGCATACTCTTACCCGAGCCGGGAGGACCTATCATCATAACGTTGTGACCGCCTGCGGCCGCAACCTCAAGAGCAAACTTTGCCTCATACTGACCCATAACGTCGCTGAAATCGGGTGCATCAGGCTCAAGATATTGCTCGCAAAAATTTTCTTTTTGTGCCGGAGCAATAGGGTCGGTACCTCTGAGATGAGCAAGCAGCTCAAAAACATTGTTTACGGGGTAAACCTTTATACCGTCAATAACACAGCTCTCTGCCGCATTGAGTGCAGGCACAAAAATCTCTTCAAAGCCTCTCTGTCGGGCTTCGATTACCATAGGCAACGCACCGTTTACACGGCGGACGTTACCGTTGAGCGAAAGCTCACCGATAAAGGCTTTTCCGTTCAAATCAGCTCTGAGCTGACCCGTAGCCTGAAGCAATGCGACAAAAATCGGCAGGTCATATAGAGGGCCTTCCTTACGCTTGTCCGCCGGGGCAAGGTTAACGGTAATTCTGCCGACAGGAAAAGAGAGACCTGCGTTTTTCATCGCAGAGCGTACACGCTCACGCGATTCGCTGACAGCTGTATCGGGCAGACCGACAACGTCGAAGCGGGGCAGGCCGCCTGAAACGTCTGCCTCAACCTCAACCATATAAGTCGCCAGACCGAAAAGCCCGACACTGCTGACCTTGGAAAACATAAAAACACCTTGTTTCAATTCGCAATTCGAAATTCGAAATGCGCAATTGTTTCCTTTATCTTTATTGCGATTTTAATAAAAACTTTAACTCGTAATTAAGATGATTTTTTATCTCGGGCGGATAATATCCGCCCCTACTTATCTCGTTTTATCGCTGCTGTAAAATAAATCCTTTTACCTGAGGTATTGGGTGCAGCGGCACGCTGCTTACTTATTCTTCTGCTTTGAATACTTCATCTTATAGATGACGTGCATAATTACGGAGTCGAGGCGGCTTATGTACTTGACTGCATCAAATGCATCGGCTGCAAGGTAAGCCTTGCAATTCTTTTCAACAACCATTTCTACAGCCTTTGCGTCATCCTCATCGGGGCCGCAGCAGAGTGCTGTGCCGTCGGGCATAAATACAGCGTTTCTGCCCTTGAGTGCCTTGACGATTTCGTCATAATCCTTGGCAACACGTACTGTTGTACCTGCAATCTGAGCAAAGTCATCAAGAAGAGGACGAAGGCTCTTGCCGCACTTCTTTGCAGCACCGATAATGTCGGGCTTGCCTGACTGTACGATAGCGTTGATATCCTTACGTGCCATATAAACGTCTCTGTGTGTAGCGGCAACAGCTATACCGCCGAGGTCTGCTCGCTCTGAAATAAGGAAGCCGTACTCGGAGCCGTCGTCACCCTTGAGCAAGAAGTTTGAGCCTGCACGTACGGATGAGTAGCAGACGGGCTTATTATCTGTATAGATTTTATACTTTGTTGAAAGGTGCTCGTAGCAAGCATCCTCAAGAGTCTGAGCGATTGCAAAAGCATCATCATAATCCTTACCCATACATACTGCACCGTGGTTGGACATAATAACTGCCTTTGACTGCGGATACTGCTCGATAGCTGTGTAAACACCCTTCTTAAGCTTCTTTGTGCTGGGCATACCGTAGGAAGCAAGCGGTACAACGTTGCCGAGTACTGCTGCGTATGCTTCATTTGCAACGGGCATATCCTTACCCATAACGCTTACAACGGAAGCGTTGAGCTGATGGGTGTGAATTACAAAATTACAATCGGGACGGAGCTTGTAAGCTGAAGCGTGAACACCCTTTTCGGATGACGGTTTTACGTCGCCTGTGTATGAAAGGTCTTCGATTTTAACAGCAACTATCTCATCGGGAGTAAGATCCTCATATGATCTGCCGCTGGGTGTGATTACAAATTCGTCTGCACTTATACGGCAGCTGACGTTACCCCATGTTCTTGCGATTAGTCCTGTTTCGACAAGCTTTTTACCTGCCTCAATAACTGCGAGCTTTGCCTGCATAATATCCATTTTATATTCCGCCTTTCTTTTTAATACCTCAATAAATTATCTTCCTCAGAACTACATTGAGACACCGAGGGAAGTTTTTGCCACTATCTTTACTTAGTTTCTTTTATACTTACTATTTCAAAATTCCGCCTTCGAGCTGTGGCTCGTCAAGGTTGCCCATTTCGTTAAAGTAGTAGTCGTAAATCTTTGCGGCAATGGGAGCCAGCGAGGAGCCGCTGCCCGCACCCTCAGCCGCAATACAAATTGCAATCTGCGGATTATCCGCAGGAGCGTAAGTGATAAGGAAGCCGTTGTTTGTGGTAACGGTGACACCGTTTATCTTACGGTCAACCTGCGACGTACCTGTTTTAGCCGCCGCCTTGACAGGCAGATTCTGGAAAGCTGTTTTACAGTAACCTATTGTACCTACAAGCTCCATACCTCTGCGTACGGTACGCAGTGTATTCTGTGAAATACCTGTTTCGAGTATTATATCTGCACTGTTGTCGAGCAGAGTTTCTTCATAATCCGAAGCCTTTACGGTTTTTACAAAGTGCGGACGGTAACGTGTGCCGCCGTTTGCAATAGTCGAGCAGTAGTTTACAAGCTGAACTGGCGAGAACATACTGCCGCCGTTACCGATTGCGTTCTGAAGTGTGAAACCGGGCATCCAGTCCTGACCGAGTGAAGCACGGTATTCGGGGCTGTCGAGTCTGCCTGTTGCCTCGGGCAACTCGATACCTGTTTTCGATCCGAGACCGAGAATTGCGGCGTACTCGTTTATAGTCTGAATGTCAGTCAGCTCGGCAACGTTGTAAAAGAAAATGTTGCACGATTCGTTGATTGCCGAAACAACGTTCATCGTCAGACTTTCGTGCTTCTGCAAGCACTGGAAACGGTGATTGAGATAGGTATAAGCACGGGTACAGCGGAAATAAGTGCTGCTTGTGATAAGACCTTCTTCAAGTGCACAGATTGCCGTACACGGCTTGAAGGTAGAACCGGGTGAGTAGGTACTCATCAGTGCTCTGTTCCACAGCGGTGAGTTGGTCGCCTTACTCAGCTCTTCATAATCCTGCGAAAAGGTTGAAACGTCATAGCTCGGGTAAGAGTAGCTTGCGAGAATTTCACCGTTGTTGACGTCCTGAATAATTACTGCTCCTGCAGGGTCAACCATACTGTCTTCTCGCAGAGATTCAAGACCCTTTGAGAGAGCACTTTTTGCAACCTCCTGCAGATTTTTATCAATAGTCATAACTACCGTGTTGCCCTGCTCGGGGTCAACGCTGTAGTCGGTTGTTACCTTGCCGTCAGCATCGGTGCTGATTGTCTTTACACCTATTGTACCTCGCAGGTAGCTTTCCATCGCACTTTCAATGCCCTCTTTACCGATTACCGCATTGAGTGCGTATTTTTCTCCGTTTTCTTTCTTCTCCTGATATTCTTCTGCACTTATCAGACCGACTCTGCCGAGAATATGCGGTAGAAGCGTGCCGTCGCTGTACTCACGGTAAGAAACAATCTGAACATCGACACCGAGGAAAAACGCACTGTTCTCTTTTATCAGTGCAACAACGTCAATCGGTACGTCATCTGCAAAAGTATAAGGAGTGCTGACCGAAAAGATAATTCTTCTCATCTCGTAGCATACGGAAGCAACCTTTCTTGCCTGGGCAAGTGGCAGCGACTGCAGCTCGTATTTTTCAATCAGAGCATCCATACAGTTTTGTGCCGTTGCATAATTCTGCAGGTCGAGAATATCCGTACGAAGCTCGTCTATATCTTTTTCTCTGTCAGGTGCAAACTGAACGGATTTGCCGTCAGCTGTCATTACAATCGGCAGGTTATCAATCCACGGCAGACCCTTCTGCTCAAACATACTGATGAGTGCACCGATTATCTGGTTGCGTTTGCCCTGCTCTTTGGCAGATGGAAAATAAGAGTAATCAAAAATTATTGAGTTACCCTGTCGGTTGGTAACGAGCGGATTACCGTTTCGGTCGAGGATTTCACCTCTTGCACCCTCAACCTTAACGGTCTTTACCTTGATTGAGGAGCCTGCGGCGGCATATTCTTTGCCGTCTATAACCTGAATTTTAAAAAGAACGGCCGAAAAAATACCGAAGATAAGGCAGAGAGCGACAACAGCGGCAAGACCGCGTTTTGTATATTTCGGTTTATTATTAATCGTCACTCACTCCTTTGCAAAAAAATAAAATAAAAAATCAGAACGAAAGCTCATCGTTTTCCATAAGCTTGAATTTTTTCATTATTGCTCTCACGCCGTAATAGTAAGCCGGAAGCGAAAGAATATTGAGCAGAGCTGTCGGCAGACAGTCGGTAAAAAGTAACATCGCACCGCCGTCAACACCTTTTGCCGCAACAAAAATAATCCAGCTGACCAGAAAATACAGCACTGTGCTGAGCGTACAGAGTATGGTTGCGGTAATGAGATTATTCATCATAAGATAAGTCATCAGCAGACCGCAGGCAAAGCCGACAAAAGCAAAGAAAAATGCATTGAAGCCGTCACCTGCACCGACATTCATATCCCACATAATACCTGCGAGCAGACCGTAGTAAAGACCGTAGGTTTCACGCTCAAACATACCGAGCACAACGGTAAGCGGTAAAAGCGGCAGAAACTTTATGCCGAAAAAAGTCGGCAGCACGTCGGAAATCTGAAGTATGCCAAACGCAATTACAACGAGAAAAAAGCACCCGCGGCGCATAATTTTCGGTTTGTTTTCTTTCCACGCCTGCGGTATCATTTTCGCTTTCTCCTCTCTTAAAAATTAACACAACTAATTCCTAATTCATAATTCCTAATTAACGTCTCCTACGCCCATACCTCTGAACTCGGTTATGACAAAAACGTCACGCAGCTGTGAGAAATCAACCTGCGGATTGATTACGGCATAGGATGAAATATTTGTAGTGTCGTTTTTCACTTCTTCCACAACACCGATAATGAGGTCGGCAGGATAAATACCGCCGACACCCGAAGTGCACACGATACCACCGGGAGCAACCGAGGTTGTACGCACAAGACCCGTCAGACAGCACTGACCTTTCTTTGCAAGCTCAACGTTTGTTGTAACGTAGCTTGATTCACGTGTACGTACCTCGTAAGCACTGACGTTGACATTTGGGTTGAGAACTGTATTTACAACGCAATAAGTCGGCGCAGTTTTCACTACCACGCCGACAAGATATTTGCCGTATATAACGGGATTATTGACGGAAACACCGTCAAGCTCACCCTTATTGAGCGTAAAAGTACCAAACGCATCCGTACTGTCCATACCGATAACGGAAGCGCTGGCAAATTTATAATCTTCGTTTTCTTCTTTCAGCTCAAGAAATTCCTCGTAAAGCTTTAACTGCTGCTTTGTTTTTTCGTAGTCAACCATCTGTGAACGGCTGTCGGCAAGCTGTGACTCAAGCTCCTTCACACGCTCAGACAGTGTGCCTGCAGAGCGGAAATAGATTGAAAAACCCTGCACACTGTCAGCAATTCCTGCCGATACCTTCTGAAGCGGTGAAAAAACAGTACCGAGAACAGCAGAAGCAGGCGACGTACCGTTTTCGGTCGCCGCCGCAAAAACTATACCTAATAACAAAACGCAAAAAACACCGAGAAAGCCCTTGAAGCGTGAGCTTCTGAAAAAGCTGCGCATTGCAGATTACCTCTTCTTTTTCTTCTCTCCGCTGAGTGTGCCAAGAGCATCGTTCTCAAGGCAGATACCTGTACCGTCAACAACGCAGTCAAGCGGATTCTGTGCAATGTGAACGGGCATTTTTGTTTCAATCTCAATAAGCTTATCAAGACCTCTGAGCAGAGCACCGCCGCCTGTAAGTGTGATACCGTGGTCAATGATATCAGCAGCAAGCTCGGGCGGAGTCTTTTCGAGTGTTGAACGGATAGCGTCGATAATCTGGCTTACCGGGTCGGAAAGAGCCTCACGTATTTCCTCACTTGTAACCTCAACGTTCTTGGGAAGACCGTCCATAAGGTTACGGCCCTTAACGTTCATTGCACCCTCACCGTCGTAAGCGTATGCAGAGCCGATACGGATTTTGATATCCTCAGCTGTACGCTCACCTACAAGCAGGTTATATTTCTTCTTGATGTATGCGATAATAGCGTCGTCGAAATCGTCACCTGCAACTCTTGCAGAGCGTGATGTAACGATATCGCCGAGTGAAAGAACAGCAACCTCTGCAGTACCGCCGCCGATATCGACAACCATGCTGCCTGTTGCTTCACTTACGGGCAGACCTGCACCGATTGCAGCTGCCATAGGCTCTTCGATAAGTGAAACGTACTTTGCACCTGCGGAGCGTGCAGCATCGTGAACAGCTCTGCGCTCAACCTCGGTAACACCTGAGGGAATACAGATCATTACTCTTGCTCTTGTGAAAGGTGAAGAGCTGATTGCACGCTTGATGAATGCCTTGAGCATATCTGCAGTAACGTCAAAGTCTGCAATAACGCCATCCTTAAGCGGACGGACAGCTGTGATTGAGCCGGGTGTACGGCCGATCATTTCCTTTGCCTCTGCACCGACGGCTACAACCTTTGGCGGCTGTGTACGTACGTCAACAGCAACAACGCTGGGCTCTCTGATAACTATACCCTTACCCTTAACGAATACGAGGGTATTTGCGGTACCGAGGTCAATTCCGATATCCTGTGAAAAAAGCATAATTTATTACTCCTTCGATTTGGTTATTTATTTTTTAAACTCTGTACTCGATTGTGTCGAGAATTGCTTTGAAATTGAAAGTACCCTTCTTTGCAGGGTCTTTATATGTGCAGTTAAATGTCATAAGACCGTTATCTGATTCAACACAGTAAACTTCCATATAAATTGACGAACCTTCAAGCTCATCAACAATAAGAAGCTCAGCATCACGGCCGCCGACCTGTGTTTTTTTACGTGTAACCTCTGCTGTTCCCTTGAAAAGCTTCTCAAGGTTTTCAATTTCGCCGTCAACAGTTCTCTTTGCACCTTCTTCGTCAGGCTCGAGGTATGAGTAGTCAATCTGCAGACCCTCTTCAACGTTCTTGAGCATAATCTTGAAGTTACCTATATTTTCCCAACCCTTGGGGCACTTGATTGAGAACTGCTGGCATTCGATAGTCTTGCCGTCCTGAATATAGTGAGGGAATGAAACGGGATGAGTCTGGTCTTCACCGTTTGCGTCTGTAACCTTCCAGAGCATATTACCCTGCTCGTCAACAACAGTTACACCGTTTGCATCGGTTACAAGCTCATAAGCATCGTCATTTACGTCCTTGCGGTAGTAAATCTTGCCTCCCTTTTTATAAACAAGCTCATTTTCATCATTTGAGCATGCTGCAAATACAGTAATTATTGACGCAAAACAAAGAAGAATTGCAACGTATTTAAGTATATTTTTTTTCATTTTTCTTACCGACCCTTTCCGCCGTTATTATTTATATTCATACAGATAAAAGTATAGCATTATAATTATTATTTTGTCAATACAATAAAACAATTATCAATTCGCAAATAACCCGAGTTAAAAGAAATATGACACCAACGGTGGGCACATTGAAAAATTGATAAAACAATAAAAAAGGGCGACCAAAGGTCGCCTTAAAAATTAATTCTTAATTCCGAATTCTTAATTCTTAATTAATACTCAAGGTCTGCCCAGATTGCAAAATGGTCGGAAGCATAATTGCCGTTGATTTTATCTTTACAGACTCTGTATTTATGTGCCTTTACCTTATCATTTATAAAAATAAAATCTATAATGTGACCTTCGTGCTTTTCAGGGCAATCATCATGGTATGTAAGGTAATCCATTGAATCTGGAGCTTCAAATTTTGAGTCCTTGAGGAATTTTACAATCTCATTATACTCTCTGCCGTTCTGGAATGAATTGAAGTCGCCCGAGCTTGAAAGAGGATATTTCTCAATCATCGGCATAATCTTTTCACGCAAAATCGGAATACTCTTATAAATAAGGTCAAAATCGCAGTCCATATGAGTATTTACGTGGACAAATTTTTTATCTTCTTTCTTGTCGTAGAAAATACCCCATGTGCATATACGGTTGTGATGTGAATGCCAGCACTTTGACATTACGTCGGGTGTATCGGAATACCAGAAATTGCCGCTGTCGATTACCTCAAAACGGTCATTCTTATAGAAAATTGCGCTGTATTCGCTCTCGCCGCCATTCTGGTCACCTCTGCCGATGCCGATATATGACCAACCTTCAAGGTTAGACGTAAGGTCTCTCATCCATTCGGGTGTAGCTTCCTGCACGCCGAGCATATCACAGCCCGATTCAAGAATAGTCTGAACGCAGTCGTCAACTCTGTCCCACTGCTCACGGGGACCTACATTTGCACAGCGGAGATTAAATGACATTAATCTGACCATATCTTTTTCACCTTTTCCACATTTTAACTTTTGTTATCTCTTTTTAACAACAATATTCATAAAAGGTACGCTTGCGGTGTCACCGTCACGCAGTTTTTTGCCGCGCATTGTGCACACCTCACCGTTTACCTTTACTTCACCGCCCTGAATAACAATTTTTGCGTGGCCGCCGCTCTGCACTGCATCAGCAAGCTTGAGTGCGGAATCAAGACGGATAAAATCTGTATCGATAAAAATTTCTTTTACCGGTTTTTCTTTGATTTTTGCTTTAATTTTAATTGCCATTAAGTTATCAGTCCTTCTTAAATCTCATCGGAAGAATAAGGAAGAGGAAATTGTCGCCCTCAGTCGGCAGAATAAGAATAGGTGCAGCACCGCTGTTAAGCTCAATCTTAACTTCATCTGCATCGCAAACCTTAAGTGCATCAAGCAGAAGCTTATTATTAAATCCTATTTCAATCTTATTACCCTCATATTTACAGCTGAAGCTGTCGTTTGCAGTACCGAGAGCTGTTACGGATGAAATTCTGACTATATCGTTATCAAAAATAAATCTTACCGGGCTCTTGAACTTATCTGTAATAATAAGGCTTGTTCTGTCAATACTTTCAATCATCTCACGTGTGTTGACGATTGCGGTTGATGTGCAGGTAGGCGGAATAGCATTCTTGTAGTTTAAGAATTCACCGTCGAGAAGACGGGAAACAATGCTGTAATTGCCTATTTCAAATATAATATGTCTCTTACCGACACCGAGAGAAACTGTCTCCTCATCGTCACCGATAAGCTTTGTAACTTCATTAAGAGTTTTTGCAGGTACAACAAAGCTGAGCTCGTCACCCATATAGCTGATTGACTCAGTTCTCATTGCAAGACGTGAGCCGTCAACAGCTACAAGTCTTATAAGATTCTGTGTAACTTCAAACTTTACACCTGTATGAACAACCTTACTGTCATTTACTGCAACTGCAAATATTGTCTGACGTACCATATCCTTGAGAAGCTTCTGCTCGACAACAACGGGATAGCCGCCGCTTACTGTAGGAAGCTCAGGGAATTCGTTACCGTCGATACCGATAAGTGAATATTCTGCTTCACCGCCTCTGATAGTTGCGAGAAGTCTTTCATCTGTTTCAATATAAACCTGCTCACCGGGAATCTTACGTACGATGTCGCAGAGAATTCTTGCGTTGAGGATGATTGCACCCTGCTCAACAACACGGCAAGGAATAGATGTTGTGATACCTACTTCAAGATCATAACCTGTAAGAAGCAGCTCGTTACCGATTGCTTTGATAAGGATACCTTCGATAGCAGGAATTGTTGTTTTGTTTGAAACTGCTCTCTGAACATTTAAGCAGGCTTCGCTGAGCACAGCGGTATCGCAGTAAATTTTCATTTTTGTCAGCCTCCGGAAATAAATGATATAAATGATTATTTAGTAGTATTATTAGAGTGAGTGAAAAACGTGGAAAATTGCCTGATCGGTTGACACTGTAAGAGTTGCGGGTTTTTTTGATTGTGAAACCGATACGAAAAGAATTTCACGTCATTCACGTGGAAAACGAAAATGGGGAATATGTGAAAAATTCAATGTGAAAAGTGAAGAAAAGTGTGGAAAAAATTCTGCGTCAGTTTGCCTGCACGTTCTTCATTACATCTGCAATAATTGTTTTGAGAGAATAGTTATTTTCTCTGTCATTTGATATTTTTTTGTATGCGTACATTACCGATGAATGGTCACTCAGACCAAAGAGCTCAGCAACCTTTTTATTGGTAAGCGGAGTCATTTCACGGATTATGTACATTGCAACGTGACGGGGGAATACATACTTTGCATCGTGCTTTTTGCTCTTTATATCGGCAACTGTTACACCGTAGGTGCGTGCAACCTCGTCGATAATTTTATCGATAAGCACGGGAGTCGGATCGCCCTCACTGAAAATATCGCGGATTGCTTTCTGAGCCGTTGCGAGGTTTGCATCTTCACCAAGCTCGATATATGCCTTCATCTTTTTGACTGCACCCTCAAGCTGACGGATGTTGCTCTTTATTTTTTCTGCAATAAAGAGAATAAGAGAAGAAGGAATATCAATACCGAGTGATTCAGCCTTGCTTTTGATGATTGCAACTCTTGTTTCAAGGTCAGGCGGCTGAATATCGGCAATAAGTCCGCTTTCAAATCTGTTGCGGAGTCTTTCCTCAAGTGTTGCCATCTCTTTAGGCGGACGGTCAGAGGTAAGAACAATCTGACTTTTTGCCTTAACAAGTGTGTCAAACGTATGGAAAAATTCAAGCTCTGTTGAAGTTTTACCTGCAATAAACTGAACGTCGTCAACGAGAAGTACGTCAGCGTTGCGGTATTTATTATGGAATACAGATGTATCTTTTTTATTCTGAAGATAATCTATAAGCTCATTCATAAAATCTTCGCTGCGAACGTATATAATGTATGCATCGGGATTATTTTTTATTATTTCATTACATATAGCGTTGAGCAGGTGAGTTTTACCAAGACCTGAGTTACCGTGAATAAACAGCGGATTATAAGTGTTACCGGGGTCTGATGCAACAGCAACTGATGCTGCGTGTGCGAATTTGTTTGAGTCACCTACTATAAATTTATCGAACGTAAGCTCGTTTGTGTCAAAGCTTTTATTTTCTTTCGGTGCTTCGGCTTTTTTTACTTTTTCCTGCTTGGGCATAACAGATACGTTTACTTTAAAACCCATTATTTTTTCAAAACATTCTTCGAGCAGAGGAATAAACTTTTCGTTTATTATCTTACAGCGGAACGGATCATCCGTCAGCACAACGGATTCGCCGTCAAAGCTCTCGAGAGCAAGCTCTTGAAACCATACGGAATAAACTGTTTCGGAAGTATTCTTTTTAAGCTCTGCTTTTACATTTTCCCACAACTGGTAAACGAGATCCATACTGTCCACATCCTTTCTTTCAAAATTTTTTTCTTTACTAAAAACACTGCGGTATCCGCAGTTGAGATAGTAGTCATTATAAGGTCTGTTATTACATCCGTACAGACCATAAGAGTATAGCATATTTCGGCCTCCTTTTCAACTTTTTTGAAGGAGCAAAGTTTTGAACAACATCTTGTTTAAATGTGAAAAACTCCTTCTATAAGTAGTGCAAACAGGCCATTTTTTCAATGTAAATACGTGATAATTTCAAAAAATTTCTTAAAAAAATTATTTAAGAGATTTAAGGCTGAATTTTGTCGCTTTTAACGAAATTTCATTTTCTGATTAATTTTAACAATTTTTCACTTGACAAAAAAATCAGTAAATTTTAACGATTCGAAAATTACCTAAAAAAATGAACAAAAAACACTTGACAGTTTTGGTTAATTCTGCTATAATCCGATGTTGCCGCACTATGTAAGCGGTAAAATCCTTGCTTCAGGTGATGAAGACCTGAGGCCAAAGACCATAAGGAGGTGCAAAACAATGTCAGCAAGCTACAATTACGAGATCATGATGGTTTTCTCAGTCGCTAACGGCGAAGAGGGTGCAAACGCTCTCCTCGAGAAATTCAAGGGTATGATCGAGGCTAACGGCACTGTCGACAACGTTGATGTATGGGGTAAGCGCAAGCTTGAGTACCTTATCAACGACGAGGCAGAGGGCTTCTACGTAGTTATCAACTACCAGAGCGCTCCCGAGTTCCAGGCAGAGCTTGACCGTGTACTCAAGATCACTGACGGTGTTCTTCGTACAATGATCATCCGCAAGTAATTAATAAGGAGGAAATTGCAATGCTCAACTGCGCAGTTTTAATGGGTCGCCTTGTTGCCGATCCTGAGCTCCGTACAACTACTTCAGGAATTTCTGTTACCTCTTTCCGTATCGCTGTCGACCGCAGCTTCGTCCGTCAGGGTGAAGAGCGTCAGGCAGATTTCATCGACATCGTTGCATGGAGACAGACTGCAGACTTCGTCTGCCGTTACTTCCGCAAGGGCTCGATGATTGCTGTTCAAGGTTCAATCCAGACACGCAGCTACGAAGACAAGCAGGGTAACAAACGCACAGCTGTCGAGGTTGTTGCAGACAACGTAAGTTTCTGCGGCTCCAAGTCAGAAAGCGGCACAACAGGCGGTACACGCCCCTACGAGAACGCAGCCCCCGCAGCAGCTCCTGCTGTTTCATATGCGTCGGGCAACATGGGTGATTTTGAGTCTATCGAAGATGATGACGATTCACTCCCGTTCTAAGAAATCTATAAGGAGGAAATAACATCATGGCATACGAGAGAAATAACGGACGTCCCAACAGAAAAGGCCGCAGAAAAGTCTGCACATTCTGTGTTGATAAGGTAGATTACATCGACTACAAGGACGTTAACAAGCTTCGCAAGTTCACATCAGAGAGATCTAAGATCCTTCCCCGCCGTGTAACAGGCACTTGCGCAAAGCACCAGAGAGAGCTTACAACAGCTATCAAGCGTGCACGCTACGTCGCTCTTCTTCCCTACACAAGCGACTGATAAAAACTCAAATAAGAATTTTTACCTGCATTTTGAAAGAGATGCAGGTTTTTTCTTTAATTCGGAATTAAAAATTATGAATGCGGAATAAAAAATCTGAGTACCGAAAAGTACTCAGATTTTAATTTTATTCGTTATTCTTTTTTGCCGCTTCAGCCTTACCTTCGGGAGTATCGCGGTAGTAATAGGTTTTGCTGGGCTTATGCGGTGTGGAGTTCCATACTTCTTCGGCAACCGGTGCCCACTCTGCCGCAAACTTTCTGCACTTTGCACAAAGATCTTCAGCAGATTCCTGGTCGATAAGGTCGGTTGACTTAGCACCCGTCTCTTTAACAATCCTGCAAAGATAATCGGGGTTTTCAAGCATCGGGCAGGGTCTCATATGGTTGTCGTTAAACGGCTGATTTTTGTAGAACGACATAAACAGCGGATTCTGAAGTGCCTCAAGCAGAGTATGAGTACGGATGTTTGAGTCGGAGAAGTGAATGAAAACACAAGGCTCAATATCACCTGCAGAGTTGATGTGGAAGTAGTTTCTTCCGCCTGCGATACAGCCGCCGACATATTCACCGTCACCCTGGAAATCCATAATAAACATAGATTTACCTGTCTTTGAATTACGCAGGTCACGTACACGCTTGTACATATATTTTCTCTGCTCAGGGTCGGGAATAAGCTCGGGCAGAGCACCCTTACCAAGAGGCATATAGTTGAAATAAAGGCCGAACATAACGCCCTTGTCAATCATATCGTCAAGGAATTCGTCACTTGTAACGGAGTAAATATTCTTGCTTGTGTAACAAACGGAAATACCGAACATACAGCCGTCTTTCTTAAGAAGCTCCATAGCTTCTATTGAGGTTTTGTATGCACCGTCACCGCGGCGGAAATCGTTGCTCTCTTCGTCACCCTCAATGCTGATTGCAAGTGCGAGGTTACCTACACGCTTAAGGTCGTCACAGAATTCCTGGTCAACAAGAGTAGCGTTTGTATATGCAAGGAAAGCACACTGCGGGAATTTCTCGCAGAGCTTGAGAATTTCTTTTTTGCAGATGAGAGGCTCACCGCCTGTGAACATATACAGGTGAGTGCCGAGCTCTCTGCCCTGCTCTACTATTGATTCCATCTCCTCGTAAGTGAGGCGGAGCTTATGACCGTATTCTGCTGACCAGCAGCCTTTACATCTGAGGTTGCAGGCACTTGTCGGGTCGATAAGAGTAATAAAAGGAATGTTGCAGTGATATTTCTCACGGTTTTCTCTTACCTTCTTTGTGCCTGCGGCAACGCCGAGACCCAGTGCCATAGCCATACCGTTGAATACGTCAGGGTGAAGATCGTTGATTGCACGGATAAGGAGCTTTGAATAAACGTTGTCAGGGTCAGCCGCACCCTCACGGATTTTATCAAAGTTTTTTGCAGGGAAAACAGAGCCGGCAAAACGCTGAACAGCGTCAACCAGCTTAACAAGATTATCCTGTGGATTTTTCTTGATATATTTAATTAACGGCTCGAGCACTGCCAGTGCGGCAGCACGCTGCGTTTTTTCTTTTAATGTCATAATTATGGCTGCTCCTTAATTATAAATAGGCATACAGATAGTTTCACCCATACTTTGTTATTCTAACATAAAAAAAATAAAATGTCTATATAAATATAAATTTTCAATAACCGATAAAATAATAACTATTGCAATCATTTACATTTTTTTATATAATATATATTTGTATAATTATGTTACGAAGTAACAAATGCGTTTTGTAAAAACGCAAATCACGCAAAATGAAATTTTGCAAATCATGATTTCAAAGAAATCAAATCATGCCGTAAGGCAACTCATAAAAATAAAACACAAAGACAGAGGTTAATGCTTCCTCGATGTGTTTTAACACTTGATAGAATAATGGCTTAATTGAGGTATTAAAAATGATTTGCTGTCGCATGATTTGGCTTGAAGCCATGATTTGTTGCGTTGCAACATGATTTGAAATGATAAATCATTTCATTTTAAGAGGTGAAAAATGTGAAAAACTCTGCCACCGTTGCCGCAATTTCAACTCCCGTTGCAGCAGGAGGTATTGGTGTAATCCGTATATCGGGTGACGAAGCTGTGGATATTGCTTCAAAAATATTTGTTCCCTCAGGCAAAAAGACTGTTGCCGATATGAAGGGCTATACTGCCGCACACGGCATTGTTTACGATGGCGAAAAAGCCATTGACGAGGCTGTGCTGCTTGTTTTCCGTGCGCCTCACAGCTATACGGGTGAGGATGTTGCCGAGATTTCGTGCCACGGCGGTGTTTACGTTGTAAGCCGTGTTCTGCGTGCAGTGCTCGGTGCAGGTGCCGTGCCTGCCGCACCGGGTGAATTCACAAAGCGTGCTTTCTTAAACGGCAAGCTTGACCTCACAAAAGCAGAGGCTGTTATGAGCCTTATATCTGCCCAGGGTGAGCAGAGTGCAGGTGCAGCTATGACAGCACTTGAGGGTGCTCTTAGTAAAAAGATTATTGCCGCAGCACAGACTCTTATTACCGATTCTGCTTATCTTGCTGCGTGGGTTGACTATCCTGATGATGAAATTGAAGAGATTTCAACCGATAAATTACTGATAGATTATAAGAATGTTCTTTCTGAAATAGAAAGTCTGCTTAATAACTATGATGCAGGCAGAGCTATTACCGAGGGTGTCGATACCGTAATTGCAGGTAAGCCGAATGTAGGTAAATCAACGCTTATGAATTACCTTGCAGGCTTCAGACGCTCAATAGTCACCGATATTGCGGGCACAACACGTGACGTTGTTGAGGATACCGTAAGACTCGGTAACGTAGTGCTTCACCTTGCTGATACCGCAGGTATAAGAGAAACAGGTAACGAGGTAGAAAAAATCGGTGTTGACTTTGCCGTTGGCAGAGTTGAAAGAGCCGCACTTGTGCTTGCAGTGTTTGATATGTCACGTGAATTTGACAGCGAAGATAAAGCAGTACTTGACCTTTGTCGGGATAAATGTGCTGTTGCGGTTGTAAATAAAGACGACCTTGAGCCGAAGTTTGATTTGTCTGTGCTTGATAATTTCGAGCATATTGTCTATATCAGCGCAAAGGACGGCAAGGGTGCAGAAAAGCTTGCCGAAGCTGTAGAAGCGGCACTCGGCACAAACGGTGTTGATACGTCAGCGGCTCTGCTTGCTAATGAAAGACAGCGTCTCTGCTGTGAAAAAGCGGCAGAATGTATAAGAGAAGCAATATCAGCTCTTGAAATGAATATGACACTTGATGCCGTTACAGTCAGTACAGATTCCGCAATAAACGAGCTTCTGACCCTTACGGGAGAAAAAGCAACGGATGCGGTTATCAACGAAGTATTCTCAAGATTTTGTGTAGGTAAGTAAACACAATAAAACAAAAAAGGCTTTGTCAAAAGCTCCTTTTGAAAGGAGCTGGATTTTGCGAAGCAAAAGACTGAGGATTGTAGTAAAGAATAATTCGATATAAATTTTTTCAATCCTCCGTCACGGCGTAAGCTGTGCCACCTCCTTTTTAAAGGAGGTAATAGCATTTTTAAAGTGAATTGCAATAAAAAGAAGTGAAGTTATGAAGTATTTTGCAGAAGAATTAGATATAGCCGTAATCGGTGCAGGTCACGCAGGTATTGAGGCTGCGTTGGCTGCCGCACGTCTCGGTTGCAAAACGATTATGTTTGCAATCAACCTTGACTCTGTCGGCAATATGCCGTGTAACCCGTCAATCGGAGGTACATCAAAGGGTCACCTTGTGCGTGAGATTGATGCACTCGGCGGTGAAATGGGTGTAGCGGCTGATAAAAATACACTCCAGACCCGTATGCTCAATACGGGCAAAGGCCCTGCCGTGCATAGCCTGCGTGCACAGATTGACAGACGTAAGTACTGTGCATATATGAAAAACGTGGTAGAAAACCAGCAAAATCTGACTCTCAAGCAGGCTGAGATTGTTTCACTTACCCGTGATGAAAACGGTCTGTGGCACCTTTTTACACGCCTCGAGGCTGAATATACGGCAAAGTGCGTAATTCTTGCGACTGGTACTTTCCTCGGCGGCAGAATTTTTGTCGGCGATGTTTTTTATGACAGCGGCCCTGACGGAATGTTTCCTGCAACCGAGCTTGCACAGTCTCTCAAAGATCTCGGCATTCAGCTCCGCCGCTTCAAAACGGGTACACCGCCCAGACTCAACCGCAACAGCATTGATTTCAGCGTAATGGAGCCGCAGTACGGTGACGAGCACAAGGTGCCGTTTTCATTTGATTTTGACGGCGAAATAGAAAATACCGAGGCTTGCTACGTAACATATACAAACGAAAAAACAAAGCAGATAATTCTCGATAATCTTCACCGCTCTCCGCTTTATGGCGGCAAGATTGACGGTGTAGGTCCGAGATACTGCCCGAGTATTGAAGATAAAATAGTCCGCTTTGCTGAAAAGGAGCGTCATCAGCTCTTTGTAGAGCCTTGCGGCGGAGACACCCAGGAGATGTACCTGCAGGGTCTCTCCTCTTCACTTCCCGAAGATGTCCAGCTTGAATTCCTGCATACAATACCCGGCCTTGAAAAAGCTCAGGTTATGCGTACAGCTTATGCAATAGAGTATGATTGCGTTGACCCGTTATCCTTGCGTTCAAGCCTTGAATTCCGCGGATTTGACGGACTTTACGGTGCAGGTCAGTTTAACGGCTCAAGCGGCTATGAAGAGGCTGCAGCACAAGGTCTTGTTGCAGGTATTAATGCTGCACGCAAGATATTGGGTAAAGAACCTGTAATTCTTGACCGTGCAGGCAGCTACATAGGTACACTCATCGACGACCTTGTTACCAAGGGTTGTACCGACCCATACAGAATGATGACCTCACGCTCGGAGTACAGATTGCTTCTTCGTCAGGATAATGCAGACCGCAGACTCACCCCTATCGGCTACGAAGTCGGTCTTATCAGTGAAGAGCGTTGGGCAAAATACAACCGTAAGCTTCACCTTATTGAAGAAGAAACCGAAAGAGTTAAAAACGTTGTAATCCACACAAGTGATGCGTTGAACAAGATGCTTGTTTCACGTGAAACATCACCGTTAAACATCGGTGTGCGTATGGTTGAGCTTCTTAAGCGTCCGCAGATAAGCTATGCAGACCTTGCAGAGTTTGATACAGAAAGACCCGATTTACCCTACGAAGTATTTGAGCAGGTTGAAATTTCAATCAAATACGAGGGATATCTCAAACGTCAGGAGGCTCAGGTTGCCGAAATGCGACGCCTTGAGGTAAAAAAATTGCCTGAAGATATAGATTACTCAACTGTTGTCGGCTTAAGGCTTGAGGCTATTGAGAAGCTTAATAAGGTCAGACCTGAGAATATCGGTCAGGCTTCACGCATAAGCGGTGTCAGCCCTGCAGATATTTCCGTGCTTCTTATCAGATTACAAGGAGAATAAATAAGTATTATGGCTATGATAGATTTAAAATTACTTAAAGAAGAGGCAGAAAGGCTCGGTGTAGAGCTTGATGATACAGCTCTCAATAATTTTGATGCCTTTGCTGAAATGCTTGTTGACTGGAACAGCAGAATAAATCTTACCGCTATTACAGACCCTATGGGTATTGTTTACAAGCACTTTGCCGATTCACTTACAGCTTTTGCCTCTGTTGACGTTCCGCAGGGTGCAGGCTTTATAGATGTCGGTACGGGCGGCGGATTTCCCGGCATTCCCCTGCTTATTGCAAGACCCGACCTTCACGGTGTTATGCTTGACAGCACAAAGAAAAAGCTTATGTTTGTTGACTATGCTATAAATAAGCTCGGTCTTATTGACCACGGCAGAACTCTGCATATGCGTGCCGAGGAGGCAGGTATCAAGCTGCAGCTTCGCAACCGCTTTGATTTCTCTTTCTCACGTGCTGTTGCAAATCTGCGTGACCTTTCTGAGTATTGTCTCCCTCTTACCAAGGTTGGCGGCACTTTTGTGGCTCTTAAAGGTGCAAAAGCTCAGGAAGAGATTGACGAAGCTAAAGAAGCTATTAAAATCCTCGGCGGTGAGATTGCCGACGTAAAGCAGATATTCCTCAGTGATATGGGTGAAAGAAACATAGTTGTAATCAAAAAAGTTTCGCCAACACCGCCCAAATATCCTCGTGCTTCGGCAAAAATTGCAAAAGAACCGCTCGGAATACCCAAAAAATGATAATATAGCGTGCTTTTATGTCGTACGCTTTTGCTGGACAAGCTCCTGTTTTCCTGCTAACATCATGGCAGAAGGCAGGAGCTTACTTCATTTTTCACGAAGGAGTAACAGCAAATGAAACAAAAACGACAGATAGCAGGTCAGATACTTCTTGTTGAGCAGGAAAGTATTGTGCCTAATCCCAATCAGCCGCGGCTGAGGTTTGATTTTGACGAGCTTAACGGTCTGGCAGAGAGTATACGCAACAACGGGCTTCTGCAGCCGCTTACTGTCAGACCATCTGACGACGGCAGGTTTGAGCTGATTGCAGGTGAACGCAGGCTTATTGCTGCACGTATGGTCGGTTTATCAAAGATTCCTTGCATACTTATGAACGTTGACGATGAGAAATCGGCTGTATTTGCTCTGATTGAAAACATTCAGCGTCAGAATTTAGGCTTCTTTGAAGAAGCAATAGCAATCGATAAGCTTATACGTGATTTCGGTATGAGCCGTGATGACGTATCAAAAAAGCTCGGCAAGGCACAGTCGACTATTGCAAACAAGCTCCGTCTGCTCGGTCTTACCGAAGAGGAACGGCTTAAAATTGCAAAAGAAGGTTTGTCAGAACGCCACGCAAGAGCTTTGCTAAGGCTTGAGGACGGTAAAATGCGTGCACGTGCACTTGGTATAATTGCAGATAAACACCTAACTGTTGCCGAAAGTGAGCGAATGATAACGCAGATGCTCGGCAGAAAAAAGAACAGCAGACGAATTCCTCTTAATAATATCCGTGACGTAAGGCTGTTTGTAAACACTTTGAATCATGCTGTAGATACCATACGCAGGGCAGGAATTGACGCTGACTCAGTAAAAAGTGAGACAGAAGAGTACATAGAGTACGTTGTACGCATACCAAAACAACCGGGAACTACCCCTGTGCTCAAACCCAAAGTACAGGCGGTTTCCATATAAAAGGTTTCGCTTTTAAGCGAAACCGACCCATATCTTTCTCTTTCACACCCCACATCCGGCAAAGGAGCAGGCGTTAACCCGTCTGCTCCTTTGTCTTTTTGTTACCTCAATAAAATTGATACACATAAAAGAGTGCGTATCACCGAGAAAAGTGACAGCCATTGTCCTTTTGTTGCCTCAATAAATTGATACACATAAGAAAGTGTGTATCACCGAGAAAAGTGACAGCCATTGTCTTTTTGTTACCTCAATACAGTTCATCTTCGCAAGTACAGCGATAAAACGAGACAAGTATAAGCCACAGAGAAAAGCTGCTCGGATTAAGGTTTTGTTGTTTCACGTGAAACAAACTTCTTTCGTTTTATCACGGTTGTTGTGTGATGCATTTTGTTGAGGTATCTGATGCAACGGTGCGTTGCTGTTTCACGTGAAACATTTATGTGTTTAACGGCTGTATATAAGTTTTATTTAATATAAATCCGAATTCCTAACTCCAAATTCCTAATTGCTTATATAAACGATATAAATTATTTTCATTATATAATTCAATATTTGCCGCAAATCCGGGCTTTCAGGGCTGTTGACAATTAATCTGCAGGGCTGTATAATAAACGCAGGAAAGGCAGGTTTTTGAAGCTATGAGTATTATACAAAAACTTAAATCAACTCCGGCAGGCTGGGAAACCTCACCGCTTGAGAGAAAAAGCTATTATCTTTACTTTGCAGGTCAGAATGCTATCTATTTTCTGCTTGCCAATTATCTTACAACCTACCTCGTTTTTTGCGGTATAGACCTTACAAAGACAGGTACGGTTATGCTTGCCGTAAAAATATGGGATGCTATTAATGATGCCCTTTTCGGTGTCATTTTCGACTCGGTCAAGTTTAAAAGCGGCAAAAAATACCTGCCGTGGCTGAAAATATCGTCTCTTTTCATTCCTGCTGCAACAATTCTGCTCTTTTGCATCCCTGCAAGCTCGGGTGAAACCCTCAAGCTCTGCTGGTTTGCTGTTGCCTATATTCTCTGGGATACCGCTTATACACTCTGTGACGTGCCGATTTACGGTGCAATTACCGCTATGACACGCAATATTGAAGAGCGCAGCTCTATGCTCAGCTACAAGAGCATCTGGGCAGGTGTAGGTATTGCCTTTATTACCGTTGCAGGTACAGTGCTTCCGAGTGAGCACGTAGGTCTCAGCTGGACCTGGGTTGCCGTTGCAACAGCAGTTTTCGCCTTTGCTACAATGATTCCGGTAAATAAGACTCTTCAGGAGCGTCACGCACCGTCTCCCGAGGATGAAAGCTTTACAATCCGCAAGATGTTCAGCTATCTTGTAAGAAACAAATATCTGCTTATATATTATATAGGCTTTTTCTTCTACTCTGCCGCAAATATAAGTGGTGCACTCAATCTTCTCGTTTCATACTATCTGTTCAACGATACGCTGTTTTCTCTCGTTGTAAGTGCCTGCGGTACTGTGCCGTCGCTCGTATTCTCGCTTCTTGTGCCTGCAATGCTCAAGAAAATGGATAAAATGAAGCTTTACAAGCTTTGTGCAGTGCTTATGGTAGTTCTGAGCCTTGTAATGTGGCTTGTCGGTTATAACAATATTATTCTTCATATTGTGCTGTATGTCATCCGTTCGGTACCGCTTGCAATTATAGGCGTTATTATGTTTATCTTTACGCCTGACTGTGCTGAGTACGGCAAATTCAAGACAGGTATTGAGGCAAAGGGCATCACCTTTGCTATCCAGACCTTTATGGTCAAGCTCACAGCAGCTATTTCAAGTGCACTCGTGCTGTTTATTCTCGGTCTCAAGAGCACAGGTTGGATTGAGGTTGAGGCAGAGAGCTTTGAGGCACTCGAAAAGCTCGGTATCACACAGTCTGCTCACGCTCTTGACGTGCTCTGGTTCAGCTACGCTATGGTGCCCGCAATCGGTTGCTTTATAGCTTATGTAATCTGGAATTTCTATAAGCTCAACGATAAGGATGTTCAGATTATGGCTGACTGCAACGCAGGTAAAATAACAAAAGACGAGGCAGAAAAGAGCCTCAGCAGAAAGTATTGATTTTATACTGATTTCAGCAGGGTAACCGGCTTGTACGGTTACCCTTTTTGTTTTGTAAAAAAATCGTTGATTCTGCGTGGATTTTAAAACACGAGAGATTTTACATAACATAGCAAATGACATATTATGACATTTATATTTCTAAATAAGCACCAAAAAGCGGTTTTGTCACCGTTTTGTAACCATTTGTAACTTTTTTGGAATATTCACAAAAATCAAGGGCTTAAATGTGGTAGAAGCGAGAGTAAAACCGCATATTTAGTGTTATTAGTAAAAAATTTGAACTATTCTTTGGTCAAATTGACTAATTTGAGGGCTTTTGAAAATTTGACAGATATTCAAATCATCACTATAATTGCAGTTGTCACGGTCGATAATATAACCATCAAAGGAAATTTCACCCGAATTTCCAATGAGCGTATGCTTCATACGCAAAAAGTTAAGGAGCGATTAGATGATAACTAAAATCAAGACAAAGGCAAAGCAGATGAGCGGCTTCAAGAAGTTCATTGCGATTGTCCTGGTGCTTGCAATACTCAGCTCGATTACCGCTTTCGCAGCTGAAAACGCAGGCTACTACGTAGAGCTTGATGACGGAAAGACCACAACCACTTTATATACCACGAATACTTCCGCAACGGAGATTATCAAAGAGGCAGGCTTTGAGCTTTCAGCTCTCGACAGACTTGACCTTGATGAGTTTACTCCCGGTGAGGACAGTAAAATCCGTATTGAGCGTTCAAACCTTGTAGGTGTCAACGATGCAAGAGGTACAGTATACTTCACTTTTAACGGTACTGTTGCTCAGGCTATCGATATGGCAGACACAACGGTTGGCGAAAACGACCTTATCAATTACAGCACGTCAACAAAAGTCAGTGACGGTATGATTATTTCTATCGCACGTGCATTCCCCGTTGACGTAAGAGCATACGGCAAGCGTATTCCTCTCGAAATGGCAGTCGGCACAGTTGCAGATGCACTCGATAAGGCAGGCGTAACTCTCGGCGAAAACGACGTTGTTTCTCACGACCTTTCTGAGGTTGTAAGCAGCGGCATGGTAATTTTCGTTGATGAGGTTACCTATGAAGAAAAAACAGAAACTAAAGAAATCCCCTTCGAAAAAACCACAAAGAAGAGCAATGACTTCGCAATCGGTACAACAAAGGTAACAACCAAGGGTGTACCCGGCGAAAAAGAGATAACTTATAAAGAAAAGTACGTCAACGGTGTGCTTATCGATACAACTGTTATCAGTGAGAAGGTTACCAAGAAGCCCGTAACCCAGGTAACGTCCGTCGGCACAAAGAAAATTCAGCCCGTAAAGGCTAAGGGTGAGCCTATTTCTACAATGGGTACGGTTGCACTTGATTCAAACGGTGTACCCGAAAACTATACAAAAGTAATTTCAGGCAGTTCAACTGCATATTACGGCGGCGGCACAACTGCATCCGGCAGACCTGCAAAGGTCGGTCACGTTGCTGTTGACCCGAATGTAATCCCCTACGGCACAAAGCTCTATATTGTTGCAACAGACGGCACTGTCTACGGATATGCTATTGCCGCAGATACAGGCGGATTTGTACACAACGGTACAAATACAGTTGTCGACGTATATCTTGACACGTATGATGAATGTGTGCAGTGGGGCAGAAGAAACGTAAATATCTACGTTATAGGCTAAATTTAAACTTTAAAAGCTGTCAGTCTTTCTGATTGACAGCTTTTAGTTTATTGCAATGTAATAACCAATTACCGGCAACCAAAAACCGCCTTATTTGTAAAGTTTTAACCTTGACAAAGCAAATATATTAATATATAATACACAAGCAAACTGAATAATCCCTTATTAAGAGCGGCTGAGGGAACAGGCCCTGCGAAGCCCGACAACCTGCATTGCGCAAGGTGTCAAATCCTGCGGTTAAATTGCCGGAAGATAAGGTCAGACTTATACGCCGGTGAAGTACGGCGTATTTTTATTTTTAAAGGGTTAATCAAAGGTTAATTGAAACATAATGTGAAAGGGAAAGAAAAATGAGCAAGAGATTATTTACATCCGAATCCGTTACAGAAGGACATCCCGACAAAATCTGCGACCAGATTTCAGACGCAGTGCTTGATGCTCTTCTTGCAGCTGACCCCAACAGCAGAGTTGCCTGCGAAACAACCTGCACAACAGGTCAGATTCTCATCATGGGTGAGATTTCTACAAAAGCAAATATAGATATTCCTGCAATCGCACGTCAGACAGTATGCGAAATCGGTTATGACGATGCTACAAAAGGCTTTGACGGCAACACTTGTGCCGTTCTTCTTGCAGTTGATAAGCAGAGCCCCGATATCGCAATGGGCGTTGACCGTGAGGGTGCAGGTGACCAGGGTATGATGTTCGGCTTTGCCTGCGACGAAACACCCGAGCTTATGCCTATGCCTATTGCACTTGCACACAAGCTCGCTCTCAAGCTTACTGAGGTACGCAAAAACGGCACTCTCCCCTATCTCCGTGCTGACGGTAAGACTCAGGTTACAGTTGAGTACGATGACGAGAAGCCCGTCAGAATCGACGCTGTTGTTGTTTCTTCACAGCACAGTGCAGACGTTGAGCGCGATCAGATTGAAGCTGACGTTATCGAGCACGTTATAAAGCCGATTATTCCTGCTGAAATGCTCGATGAAAACACAAAAATCTACGTTAACCCCACAGGCCGTTTCGTAACAGGCGGTCCTCAGGGTGACAGCGGCCTTACAGGCAGAAAAATTATCGTTGATACATACGGCGGCTACTCACGTCACGGCGGCGGTGCTTTCTCCGGTAAGGACCCGACAAAGGTTGGCCGTTCCGCAGCATATGCAGCACGCTACGTTGCAAAGAACATTGTTGCAGCAGGTCTTGCAAAGAAGTGTGAGGTTCAGCTTGCATACGCAATCGGTGTTGCCGAGCCTGTTTCAGTCCGTGTAGACACATTCGGCACAGGTGTTGTTGCTGAGGACAAGCTCGAGGAAGCTGTATCCAAGGTGTTTGAGCTTACTCCTGCTGCTATCATCCGCACACTCGATCTTCGTAAGCCTATCTACAAGCAGGTTGCAGCTTACGGCCACATCGGCAGAACTGATATCTCTCTTCCCTGGGAGAAGACAGATAAGGTTGACGAACTCAAGGCTTTAGTGTTATAATAGAAAAATCAAGGGGCGCCCTTGTGGGCTGCCCCTTTATCCCGTTTATAAAGGGGGCAGAAAATTGGTAGATTTACATTGTCACATACTTCATGAAATGGACGACGGTGCACGTAATCTTGACGAAGCCGTTCAGCTTTGCAGAATTGCTGTACAGAACTCTATACAGATTGCAGTTGTTACGCCGCACCTTATGCGTCCTGATGATGTTGAGGGCTTTGCACAGGAACGTGACAAACGCATAGACGAGCTTCGCCTTGCACTTGAACAAAAGAATATACCGCTTGAAATCGTACCCGGTGCAGAGGTATTTGTAAACGACGATATTTTCTATGCTCCTTCGCTTGATTCCGTTACACTCGGCGGAACAAGATATATACTGATTGAGTTTGATTTTACAGGGCTTAACATAAACAGAATTATCAAGTACGTAAACGAGTTTATTTCCAGAGGCTATACGCCGATTATAGCTCACCCTGAAAGATACCGTTTTATGCAGCAGAATTACGATATCGTAAATCACCTTGCAGATATGGGTGTGCTGTTTCAGGTTAATTCCTCTAGCCTTGCAGGCTTCGGCGGAATGGAATCAAGAGAGCTTGCGTTCGCAATGGTTTCTTCCGGCATAGCTTCATTTATCGGCACAGACGCACATTCGGTTGCCCACAGACCAAACAATCTTCTTGAGCAGAGAGATCTTTTCCCTGTTTCGGTTGATTTTGATACCTACGACAGATTGCTGGACAAAAACGCACGTGTTATTTTGTCCGACGGTGTTCTTCAGAGAGGCCGTGTATATCCCATCCGCAGAAAAAGATTTTTCTGATACAGCTCTAAATTCACGGCTTATGTTTACTTTTGCCGTAAAATAGTGTATAATCGTTTTTCAATACTTGAAAGGATGTAAATGTGATGCAGGAAAGAAGAAGTGAAACCGCAAACGTTCTTATGGGCAGCGGACTTTTTTCAGAGGGCTCCAATTTTGATATATTCCGCCTTCTGCGTGCTGTTTTACGCAGAGTATGGGCAATAGTAATGGTAGGTGTAATTTTTGCGTCTGCAGGTTACTTTTTTGCCAAGGCAACCTATGTTGAGAGCTACATTGTAAATGCTACCTTGCAGTTCACAACTACAAAATATATCAAGGTTGCTGACGAAAACGGTAAAGAGGAGCTTGTTACTGTTGTTGTTGCATACGAAAACAACAATAATGCCAGCTTCAGATATCAGCTCAAAACCGATATTATGGTCAACCGTCTCTATGAGGCAACAGGCAAGAAATACGGTGTAGAGCAGATCAGAGGTGCAATCGCTGTCAACGAAACCGAAGTCAAGGATTTCTTTGAGCTTCAGGTTGTCGGTACTGACCCTGATTTCTGCTCTGAGCTTATGGATGCTATTATCGACGTTTTCCCCGATTATCTCCGCAGCAAGTCGAGCACCCTCGGTATAAGCCTTGTAAACTATCCTGACGAGCCTGCAATCAACAACAGCGACAACGCTGTCAAGATTGCATTTATAGCATTCTTTGCAGGTGCGTTACTTATTACCGCTATTGTTGTTCTGGTTGAGCTCTTCAGCGATACCGTTAAGGATATAGACGATATCAGAAACAAAACAAGCGCTCCCGTTATCGGCTCTATTCCGTATGTCGGTAAGAGCACGGGTCTTATCAATAAAAAGCCGATGTTTACGGGCGGATTGTTGATTACGGATGAGGATAAGGTAAGCTTTGCGTTTGTCGAGTGCTTCAAATCAATCCGTACACGTATCGAAGGCCTTGCAAACAACAAAGGCTTCAAGACCTTCCTTGTTTCTTCTACTTACGAGAACGAAGGTAAGACAACGGTTGCTATCAATATCGCCTGCTCTCTTGCACAGAAGGGTAAGTCGGTTCTTCTTATCGATGCTGACCTTCGTAAGCCGGCTGTGCTTCGTACAATCGGTGTCAAGTATGACGATAAATCAGGTCTTATTCCGATTATCAAGGGCGAATCAACTTACAAAGAATCCATCAAGTACGTAAAGAGCTTAGGTCTCTTTATCCTTCCCAGCGGCGGTATCACTCAGAAATCTTCTGAGGTTCTCGATGCCGACAAAGTACGTGAGGTTCTTGAAACCGCAAGAAAAGAGTTCGATTTCATTATTATCGATACTCCGCCTACCCGAGTTGTTTCTGACAGCCTTGTTATCTCAACTCTTGCTGATGCAATGATTTTTGCTATCAGAAAAGAGCATTCAAAGATTTCCGAAATTAACGAAACACTTGATGAAATTGCAGCTACCAATATTGAGCTTGCCGGTGCAGTATTCACAATGAACGAGCAGGAGTCAAGAGGCCGAATCCTCAATAAGGGTAACGGTCTTCGTTCCAAGCGCTATGGCTACGGCAAATACGGCGGCAGTTACGGTGGCAGTTACGGCAGCTACGGAAGTTATGGCGGCGGCAGCTATGGCTATGGCGGCGGTTACGGCTACGGTGGCGGTTACGGTTACGGCGGTGGTTACGGCTACGGCAGCAGCGGCAGATACGGCTATGGCTACGGTACACGCGGCGGCGGTTATGGCTACGGTTACGGCTATGGTCTCTTCAGAAGAAGATCAAAGAAGCCGTCACAGCCTGTTAACCCTCCGATTGAATCAACATCTGAAACTGATGATTCTTCCGATAATAACTAATAAGTTTAGTCCCTGCAAGCAGTGATGCTTTGCAGGGGCTTTTTGTTCTTATATATTAAAATATTATTTACATTATATAAATATGTATTTGTGGTGAATTTTGTCATAAACGGTTGGTTTTTACCTTTAAGGAGGTTTTCTGTTTTGTTAATTATTGAACCTGTACCACAATATACAGTGTTACCAAAAAATACTACACAATAAAGCCTCGTATTTGTGCACAAAAAAAGTTTTTTCCACTTGTGCAAATAAGACAATCCGAAGTTAATTCTTGTTTTAAGGTTGACAAACCCCCTTTAAAAGTACTAATATAATAATGACTACCAGAATGACAAAGGGGGTAGTGCCCCCTGTTGCCATTTCCGATTTAGTTAAATTGCTTCTGCCAATTAAACCCGCCGTCGAAAACCGGTCATGCTGAAAAGCAAACAGTATGCCGACGGCAGCCAGTTGATGTGCAGTGCCCTCGGCCTACCTTAAACGGCAGATTGGTTTTTGCGGCAAGAATGAGAAGGAGGAATGCGGCAAGCAAATTATTTTCCCTATCGGCAATTTGGCCACCCGGAAGGGTGCCGAACATAGACGGGGCAACCCGCAAAAATTTTACGGAGGTGTACAACTTGAGTAAATCCAAAAAACTCCTTAGCATGCTCCTTGCTATGATCATGGTATTCTCAACCTTTGCAGTTGGTGCACAGGCAGCATACGCAGATTATAAGGACGATGCTATCACAAAGTACGACAGTATTGACAAGCCTGTTTTCACATCAGAGCAGCTTGCTTCAATCGCTCTCGATGCTATTGATGGACTTCTTGCAGATCTTGAAACTAACTCCTTCAAGATTCCTGTCCTCAACGTTACACTTAACTTCAGCAGCATCGACGTTGCACTTGATTCACTTGAAGATATCTACAACGGCGGTGTTTGGGAAACTGCCAAAGCTATCGCAGGTGACGTTGGTAAAGAGCTTTCTTTCGCATCTCTTAACACCAACCCCAACGGTAACTTCGCAGCAAACGGCTGCAGAAGAACCACACCCGGCAAGTCAGACCTTGACGTTCTCTATTCCGTTCTCGGTTTCCTGAACGACAACGCAGGTCTTCTTGCTAAGTACGGCTACGGCACACTTGACCTTGGCCCCACACTTACAGGTCTTCTTGGTGACTCTATTGCAGAGTACCTCGATGCTCCCAACCTCATCAGAGGCCTTCTTTACGATCTCGCTTACGACGATGATGCTCCCGACTATGTCGAGTACGAGGATCTCGCTGTTAAGCCCACAATCGACCAGATGCTCCAGATCATCATCGACGACCTTCTCATCGACCTTGAGGATGAGCTTGAAGAGTCTTTCGAGTATGGTATTACATACGACTTCGCAAACCTCATCGATATCGACGAAGGTTCCTTCTACGATCAGTTTGAGAGCGTTCTTCAGTACGCTTACAACAACTTCCTTGTTCCGTGGGGTAACACAAAGATCAAGGAGTGGATCTACGACCTTGCTCAGGCAGAGTACGATGAGAGCCAGAAGATCTACAGATACGAGTACGATGGCGACGGCAATCAGGTATTCAACGAAGACGGCACACCCAAGATGGTTAAGGTCGGCTACTACATGGATGATACAGCAGCCTTCACAAATCTCCGTAAGGCTCCCTACATCTATGACGCAAGCGCAAAGAGCGTTTACGCAGCAAACATGGAGAACGGCACATTCAACGAGCTTGCTGATGTTATCAACCTCAACTACGTTATCCCGAATCACACCTTCCAGCCCGGCGAGCAGTTCTTCACAAACTTCAACAACATTCTTAAAGAGTGGCTCGATGTCATGGTTACAGCTAAGTCTCCCGACCTTGTTTGGGAAGCAGGCTCCAACGACATGATCATCACAAACCTCTTCAACAATGCTAAGAAGCTTCTCAAGATTTACGGTGAAAGATTCCTCGGCGATTACATCACAATTCCTGATGACGCAACAATCGATTCTTTCGCAACACTTGAAGATGCAGTTCTGTACTTCGCAAAAGACGCTCTTGACAGATATGCAGACAACATCCTTCTTCCCGATACAGCTGATACACTTCGCGAGATTCTTGCTTACGCACTCTGCGAGCTTATCGCTGACCTCGTTCCCGAAGAGAATGTTTATGCAAAGCTTCAGTCCGGTGAGATCAACCCCGAGACAGATGCAGGTTGGCAGGCAGTTCTTGCTATTGTTGCAAGATACTATGCAAACGCTTACACAAATATGGATATCCCCGCAGGCCTCGGCTTCGATGCAACAATCTCTCATGCAGTTGACTGGGCACTTAAGAACTACGGCGGTATCCTTTACTACACAAGCCAGATCGATCCTAACCTCACAGCATGGCAGAAGCTCGATGATGTTCTCTTCACACTCATCCCGCTTAACTGGCTTCCCGAGAATCTCCGTATCGTTAACGATGCAGGTGTTGTAGAAGATGCAAAGGTAACCGGTTCTCAGTTCCTTCTCATCGACTTCATCATCGGTAACATTCTCGACCTCAAGATTGAGCATATCTTCGACATTTTCGATAGAAACTCATCCGGTACTCTCAACAACACCATGTCCAATGTTCTTATCGGTCTTGTCACAAATATCCTCAATGCTATCATCCCCGGTGCTATTCCTCAGGGTCTTACAAACTTCGATTCTATCGCAACAAACAAGACTCTCGGCGATATCATCAAGGGTCTCCTTACAGGTCTCTACAGCGTTCGTGAGAACCTTATCCCCGGTGCTCTTCCGCTCGTATCTATGATCCTTGGTCTTACAGGCGATCAGGAGCTTGAAGATCCCTCAATCAACTACGATGACGTTATCATCAGTGAAACACGCACACTTGCAGGTACAGAGTTCGTTGTTCGTAACAACTCCACCGGTGTTAACACAGGTTACACTGACAAGAACGGCGTATTCCATCAGGATGCTCTCTATCAGGTTAAGATCAAGAGCATCACAACTAACAACTCAGCAGTTAACGTTACTTACACAGCTAACACACTCCTTAACGGTGGTGAGTCCAAGACATTCCCCGTAACAGGTAGCCTCAGTGCAGACGGTCTTGTTCGTTTCGCAGTTACATACGAAATCCTTGACGAGTCCGGTAAGTCACTTACATCAGAGCCTATCACAACATATCAGTTCACATATGTTGCTGCTCAGGTTTCTGACGAAGATGCAGATGCTATCTCCTACCGTACACAGCAGACAGCTAACGGTCTCGAGACTGTTCCCTTCGTATTCGTTGACGGTGCAGATGTTGGTATCAACAACCACTACATCGCAAACGCTCCTGCAGCATTCATCGGTTCATCCGAGGGTTGGGGTGCTGTCAGCGGTCTCGACTTCACATACGGTCGTACAACAGTTGACGAAAACGCAGCTCAGAATAAGGATGCTACAACAACATTTGTTAAGTTCGAAACAGATGCAACAGGCGTTCTCGTTCCCGATGCAGACTTCGAGCCCGTTGTAACTAAGTTCGGTGGTTACATCGGTTCACTTGACTTCTTCGATGTAGTTATTCCTATGGTAACAGTTACCGATAAGGAAGGCAACGAGAAGGAAGAGGAAATGCCTCTTGCAGATTGCGCAGGCGTTTACAACTTCGCTACTACATTTAAGGTTACAGAGACATGGGACGGCATGGGCGATACTCAGTTCACAGTCGGCCGTAAGCTCTACATCTACAACGACTACAACCTTCCCAATATCGTTTCTTCTGCTCTCGGTTCAAACCGTCAGGAGAACAACTTCGCTTCCAGCGGTACATTCACATACGTTGAGAAGGATAAGGACGGCGTTGAAACAACTTACACTGTAAATGCTGCAAACGCATGGGATAACTACCTCAATGCTCTTACAGCTGCACAGGCTATCGTTCTTAAGCCCCAGAGAATGGATACATTCGATGCAACCGTTTACGAGGCAGCAGCTAAGAACCTTTCCAGAGCAATCGCAGACCTTGATGCATGTGCTGAAGGCGCAGGCGTTGAGTCTCTTGAGAACGCTCTTATCGCTATGGAAGGCGACAACGAAGGTAAGGTTTACACAGATCCCGATTACTTCTTCTTCGCAGACGCAGACTATGTTCTCTACACATACAACCGTTATGCAGATCACAGAAGTGACATCAAGTCCCTTATCAACTCCCAGAAGGTTGAGGAGCCCGGTGAGGATGCAACTGAGGAAGAGCTTAAGGCTTACGAAGAAGCAGTTGCTAACATCCCGACTCTTACACTCTTCGAGATCACATATAAGGGTCATATGTACAACATGAATGCTGAGCGTCTTCTTCCAAAGACTGTTACAGCAGCTTCCAAGAACTACCTCAACAACGCTTACAACCTCATCAACGGTAAGTACAATTCTGAGCTTAATGAAGATGATTACACAGCAGCTTCTTGGGAAGCACTTGAGACAGCTCTTGATTTTGCAAAGTCTGTCCGTGCAGATACAAACTATGCAACACTCAAGCAGTCCAAGATCAACGTAGCTCGTCGTGAGCTCATCCAGGCTTACAAGGGTCTTACACTCAAGGGCGCAGCTCTTGCTGACTATGCTCAGCTTGACGAAGCTATCCTTGCAGCAGAGGCTATCTTCGCAGAAGAGAACTACGAAGAGAAGTACGCAGGTCTTGAGGCTCTCCAGGAAGCATACGATGAGGCACTTGCAATCGCAAGAGACCTCCTCGCTGAGGACGGCCAGGCTCTCGTTGACGAAATCGCAGCTCTCCTTAACGCAGCTCTTGAAGCTCTCGAGCAGCTCGAGGCAGGTCTTGTTCTTAAGGATGTTTCCGAGAACGATTTCTATGCAGGTCTTGAAGAGGCTTACGGCATAACATGGGCACCGACAATGGGCGAAATGGCAGAGCCTGATTACGAGACAGAAGAGTACTACAGCTACATCTGCGGTCTTGTATTCGATATGTATGATGATGTTTCATCTATCATCGGTACACAGGGTGGTGCTTCCTACGAGTTTGAGGCTAATGCAAACAGCTCAGGTGCACTTGCAACAGGTGATATGCTCACACTTGACGACGGTACAGTTTACTACCTCGTTCTCTTCGGCGATGCAACAGGTAACGGCGTAGCAGACGTTGATGATATTGCGGAAGCATCCGATATGTACAACTGGGCTTCTAACTACAGCTCAGCTAACAACGCATTCTTCTACGGTGCAGACGTTATCTGCGATGGCATGGTAACAGTTGACGATATCGGTGCGATTTCTGATATGTACAACTATGCTATTGACCCGTATGCAATTCCTCAGGACGGTTCATACGTAGGTTAATTAATTGACTTAGAATCTTGTCCTAATTTAACTAACTACCCCCGGAGATTTCTCTCCGGTCTCTCCGGGGGTTCTCACTTTAACTCCCAAAGGGGGCTACACAATGACTAAGAAACTGAATAAGCTTGCAGCGGTTATTGTTGTTGCTTCTATGCTCTTCTCATGCCTTTGCTTTAACGGTACTGCTATCGATTCTTCTTTCGGCGGCACACCTACAGGTAACGAGGCTATGAGCATCGGTCTTACAGCTTCAGCTGATTCGGTAGAGCCCGGCGACGTTGTCACATTTACTGTTCGTCTTTCGAACAACTATAATGCGGTAACAATGTTCTGGCCTGTACTTTACTCAACAGACTTTTTTGAGTTTGTTGACGGCAGTGTTACTTCTCCTATCGATAACGTAACAGCTGTAGCAGGTACAACAACTACTACAACAGATTCAAGCTTTGTTCCCTCAGCTTACTCAGCAACTCATAGTGTCATCGGCATCCAGTGGATTGCAGGCGGTACTGCCGAGGGCGGCATCGGCTCCTTCAGCTCAGGTACAGCAGCAGATTGCTTTACCGTTCAGCTCAAGGTTAAGGATTCCGCAACAGGCACAGGTACTGTTCTTATTCCTGCTGATTATGACGGATATTACTACTCCGGTGTTAATGACCCGTCCGATGTTATGACATATTACAATTCAGCAACTCCCTTCAATTTTACTTTTGCTGATCCTATCAGCTACAGCATCGGCGGTGCTTATGTTGAGCCTGAGCTTGTAGCAGCTGAAGGTTTCCACGTTACTCTTGCTACATTTGATGGTGATGAGACTCAATACCTTATCGGTTTCGATCCCGTTGCAATCATTGATGAGGGTGGCGATTTTAAAGATCAGTTTGTTGTAAATAACGGCACGTACACTGTTTCACAGGATATTTTTGCTACAGGTACGGTAGTTACTGTTTACGATTCAACAGGTGCTGTGTTTGCCGAGTATGAGATCATTTTCTTCGGTGATACAAACGGCGATGGAATAACAAATGTTGATGAGATTGCAGATATAAGTGATATGTATAATTACGCTCGTGAATTTAGCGGTGCATTTTATTATGCAGGCGATATTTCTGCAGCTTCAGAATCATTTATATTTATTGATGTCGACGATATTGCCGCAGCATCAGATCTTTATAATTACAATATTTCAAACAATATTGATATGCAGTTGCATAAACCCTGGTAATTTTTTTCTATTTGTAATCTAACCGCATATGCGGCTAAATTAAAAATTTCTCAAGGAGGACTACAGCAATGAAACTCACAAAGAGACTGCTTGCAATTGTTCTTGCAGCAGCAATGCTCGTTGGTATGTTTGTCATCAGCTCAAGTGCTGTTCAGCTTGATCCCGATGTAGACACACTTACCTGGGATGATTGTATCATTGATAAGGATTCCAATCCCTATACTGTAAAGCTTGGTTACAAGATTTACAAGGTTGATACAGCTTCCGGCGAGTATGAACTTCTTGCTGACACAACAGCAGGAAACGACACATACGATGTCAAAGCAGAAGCAGGCGATGTACTTCGCGTAGAATGTTGGGCACAGACCAACTTCCACACATCAGCTATCCAGCTGACACCCGCTTATAACAACGCATGGCTTCTTCCCACAACAATGGATTATACCGTTGTTGCAGCAACAGGATCATATCCTCTTAAGGTTGCTAAGAAGACTGATATGACCGCTATGGGCGACGGTTTCCCGAAGACAGTTGATTTCTGTGATGATTTCGGTGCAGGCGACGGTACATTCGAGACTCCCGTATTCATCAACGAAGCTCTTACACAGGCTAAAGGCCAGATAAACCATAATGGTTATAACGGCCTTCGTGCAGTTCTTCCCAAGGATTGGTGGGGTAAGGGTACAACAGAAGCTACATGGCTCAACACTGCAGCAGTTGACCAGTGGGGCAACAGCATTGTTGATGATAACGGCCACCTTATCTACAATGTTTACCAGCTTGGTGTTGGTGTTAACGCAACAGGTAGCGAAGCTTGGACAGGTTACGCAGCAGTACTTAATGTTTACCAGCCCATCGGTGCTTTCAACCTCACAGTTGCTGAGGGTGCAACAGGCACAGCAAAGCTCTTCTACCCCGAGTCCAGCTATTACAACACAGCTAACGCAACAACATCTTTCACAGCTTACGACTATGATGCAGTTCAGGACAGCCCGAACGGAAACGGTAACTGGGACGAGTCAATTCCTCAGGTTTGTGCTTCCGGTATTTCTCCCTCATACGCAAACAAGGTTAAGTATGACGGTGTAGAAGCAGACAAGAACTGGATCGTTACTAACGCAACTATCACAGTTGGCGAAGCCGGCGGTGAGGATGATACAACTACAGAAGAGCCCTCAACAGAGGCTCCCGTAGAGTATGCAGACCTTGCAGCTCTCCAGGCAGCTATCGCTGCAGCAGCAACAGCTGACACAGCTAACTGCACAGCTGATTCTGTTGAGAGATTCAACAAGGCTCTCGCAGCAGCAAACGCTCTCAATGTAGAGGGTACACTCAAGTCCGAGCAGGGTGCAGTTGATGCAGCAGCAGCAGAACTTGTTGCAGCTCAGGCAGCACTTGCAAAGATCGTTCTTGATTACACAGCATGGAATACAGCAGAAGGTAAGATCCCTGCTGACCTTGCAGCTTACACACCCGCTTCAGTAGAAGCTTACAACACAGCTAAGGCAGCAGCTGAGGCAGCTAAGGCAGCAGCAGTTGCAGCTTACGATCAGGCAGCTCTCGATAAGGCAGCAGCAGATCTTGAAGCAGCTATCGCTCTTCTTGCAGCAAAGGCTGACAAGACAGCTCTTAAGGCAGCTATCGATGATGCTCCCGCATATGCAGCTGATTACTATGTAAACTATGCAGCATATGCAGATGCACTCGCAGCAGCTCAGACTGTTTATGCAGATGATAATGCAAACGCTGATGCAATAGCAACAGCTACTAAGGCTCTTACAGAAGCTAAGGCAGCTCTTGCACTCAAGGCAGCTGATTACACAAAGGTTAACGAAGCTAAGGCAGCAGCAGAAGCTATCGACGCTACTAAGTACACAGCAGATTCTGTTAAGGCAGTTACAGATGCAGTAGCAGCAGTTGTTGAAGGCTACGACATCACAAAGCAGGCTGACGTAGACGCTATGGCTAAGGCTATTAACGATGCTATCGACGCTCTTGCTCCTCTCGGCACAGTTAATTACACAGCTCTTGACAAGGCTATCGCAGCATACGATGCTCTTGACAAGGCAGCATGGACACCCGCTTCCTGGACAGCATCAAATGTTGACGGCGCTTATGCAGCAGCTAAGGCTGTAGCTCGCGACCTCATCGCTGACGAAGCAGGCGCAAACCAGGCTACAGTCAACGCAGCAGCAGATGCTCTTGATGCAGCTATCAAGGCTCTTGTTAAGGTTGCTGATAAGGCAGCTCTTGCAGCAGCTATCGCAGCAGCTCCCACAAATGCTGACGCTTACACACCCGATTCATGGGCTCCCTTCGCAGCAGCTCTTGCAGACGCTAACGCAGTAAATGCAGACGCTAACGCAACACAGGATGCAGTTAACGCAGCAGTTGCAGCTCTTGCAGACGCACAGGGCAACCTTGTTGAGAAGGCAGACAAGTCAGCTCTTGCAACAGCTATCGCAGGTGCAGAGTCTCTTGACGAAGCTGATTACACACCCGAATCATGGGCAGAAGCAGACCTTGCAACAGCTATCGCAGACGCTAAGGATGTTTACGCTGATGAAAATGCAACAGCAGCAGCTGTAGCAGACGCTATCCAGCTTCTCCGTGATGCAGCTCTCAACCTTGTTGAGAAGGCAGACACAGACGCTCTTGAAGATGCAATCGCAACTCTTCCCGAAATTAAGGAAGAAGATGCAACTCCCGAAACATGGGCAGATTACCTTGCAGCTCTTCAGGCAGCACAGGCAGTATTTGCAGATCCCAACGCAACTCAGGATGAAGTTGACAAGGCAGAGGCAGACCTTCTTGCAGCTATCGA
>JAZSEX010000047.1:0-6463 GCA_045531935.1 Acutalibacteraceae bacterium
CCATAATATCCACATGGTAAAAATCACACTTATCATTGAGTGTTATAATCTGATTTTTTATATCAAGAAAATCCATACACATGAGTGACGGACTGAAAAGCGGTTTCATATTTTTTCCTCCTACTTTTTACCTGCAACAAATCTGTCAAGTGTAACCGAGCCGATAATCAGAGCGCCCATTACAACCTGCTGAAGCGTGCTTGAAACAGAGAGCAGATTCATACCGAAGTTGATAACGCCGATAATAAGTCCGCCCATCACAACGCCGAAAATTTTACCCTTACCGCCAAAGAAACTTGTGCCGCCTATGATTGCGGCGGCTATTGCGTAGGTTTCAAATCCCGTTGCCGCCGCAGGCTCTGCAGAGCCTACACGTCCGAGCAATACAACGCCTGCAATACCTGCACATATACCCGAAATAATAAAAACTATCAGCGTGTGCAGCTTTACGTTTATTCCCGAATACCACGCACTTTCCTTGTTGCCGCCAAGGGCATAGATGTTTCGTCCCAGCTTTGTTTTTTTAGTCAGAAAAGCAAGCACAAGTGCCACTGCAAAAGCAATCAGTGCCGCAACGGGCACGTAAAAAATACGCTGCGCCATAAACTTCGTAAAGCCTGCAGGGAAGCCGAAAACCGCACTCGAGTCGGAGATTATAAGCGTAACTCCTCGGAAAATTGCCTGCGTGCCGAGCGTGATAATAAACGGGTGAAGTCCCGTTGAGTTTACAAGAATTCCGTTGAGAAAACCGAGCAGAGCACCCATAAAAATGCCGAGCAAAACTGCAATTACGGGTGACGTGCCCGATACCATAAGCTTTGCCATAAACATACCCGAAAGAGCTACGACAGAGCCTACGGAAAGGTCGATACCTGCTATGAGTATCGCAAAAAATTCACCGAGCGCTATAAGAATATTTACAGAGCTCTGCGATAAAATCTGTGTTACTGTTGACGGTTGAAAGAAAAATGACGGCTTTAGCACAGCAAGAATAACAAGCAGCAGTGTCAGTATTCCGAGCGTGCCGTAGCGTTGCCATATCTGCCTGAAAGATATTGTGTTTTGCTTTGTTTTATTTTTGGCTGTCACGTTTTTTCTCCTTCCCTTTTTCTGCGGTAGCGGCGGCAACAAGCTTTTCTTCCGTTGCTTCCCTGTGGTCAAATGTTGCTGCAATTTCACCCTCACGGAATACCGAAACTGTGTCGCATACCGCCAGTAATTCGGGCAGTTCCGAGCTTACCACAAGCACTCCCTTACCTTCGTCTGCAAGCTTTCTCATAAGCGTATATATTTCACCCTTTGATCCTACGTCAATTCCCTTTGTCGGCTCGTCAAAAATAATTATCTGCGAGTCTGCGGCAAGCCATTTGCCTAGTATAACCTTCTGTTGGTTACCGCCCGAAAGCTCTGTTATACCCTGAGCGGTCGAGTAGCATTTTATATTTAAAGCTTTCTTTTGTTCGTCTGCCCATGTTTCTTCCTTTTCCGAAGAAATCAGACCTACGGTGCCGCCACCTGAAGATTGTTTTATAAACGGAAGTACCGATATATTTTCCTTTATGCTGAAGTTGTGAAAAAATCCCGTTTCTCTGCGGTTTTCCGTAACCATTGCAAGTCCGTTTTTTATTGACTGGTACGGTGTACGGCAGTCTGCTCTCTGCCCGTAAATATATATTTCGCCCGATTCTTTCGGCTGTGCACCGAATATAGAATTCATCATTTCGCTTCTGCCCGAGCCCACAAGACCGGAAAAACCGAGTATCTCGCCGCGGCGTAATTTGAACGATACGTTTCTGACCTTGCCGTCACGCCGCGACAGATTTTTTACTTCAAATATAACTTCTGCTTTGCTGAAATCTGCGTTTTCGTGCTGATAGCTTTTACTTATCTGTCTGCCGACCATCATCGTTACAAGGTCGTCCTGCGTAACGTCGCTCACGTTTTTTGTGCCGACATAAGCTCCGTCTTTGAGCACTGTCACACGGTCACCGATCTCCATAATTTCACCGAGCTTGTGCGAAATAAAAACTATGCCCTTGCCTTCAGCTCTGAGCTGACGCACAACCCTGAAAAGGTGTGCAACTTCGCTTGATGTGAGCGAGGTTGTCGGTTCATCCATAATCAGTATTCTGCTGTCTGCGGCAAGTGCTTTTGCAATTTCAACCTGCTGTTTTTCGGATATGCTCAATTCCTCTGCAAATGTTTCGGGGTCACGTTTCAATCCTACTTTTTCAAGCAGTTCTTTTGTACGCTCCTTCATTTGTGCATAGTCAACCGTGTTTATAAATCCGAGCTTTTTTGTCGGCAGGTGACCGACAAACAGGTTTTCCTGAATGGAAAGCTCGTTTATAACGCTCAGCTCCTGGTAAATTACGCTTATTCCGTTGTCACGCGAGTCTTTAGGGGTAAGCCCGTTAAATTCTTTACCGCCGAGGTTTATTGTGCCGCTTGTCGGCTTGTGCACACCGCTTAGTATTTTCATCAGCGTGCTTTTTCCCGCTCCGTTTTCACCGAGTAATACGTGCACCTCGCCTGCAAGTATGTCAAAGGTGATACCGCTCAGTGCTGTTACACCGGGAAACTTTTTCACAACGTTTTTCATTGTCGCTAAGGCTTGTATTTTTATCACACCTTTTCGAAGTCTGCTTTTATTTTAGTATGCTGATTCGTATGAAAAATATGCTTGCAATTTTTATTGAATATCCTATATAATATCAGTAGACTATTTGAGGAGGCTTTGTTATGAATAAGGTTATAACTGTCAGCCGTGAATTTTCGAGCGGAGGCCGTGAGTTTGCACGCCGTCTTGCCGATAAGCTTAATTTTGCTTATTACGACAGTGAGATTATTACCGAGCTTGCAAAACGCACAAACCTTGCCGAGGAATATATAAGCAGTCTCAATGAGCGTAGCCCTGCACCTCTTCTTCCTATTACTGTAGGCAACACTTTTTCACCCATCGTTGATGTAAGATGGGAGCATCAGAATAAAATTTTTGCCGAGCAGAGCAAGCTTCTCAGAGAGCTTGCCGAAAAGTCCGACTGCGTTATTGTCGGCCGCTGTGCGGATTACAGCCTTCGTGAGTTCAATCCGATACGTGTCAGACTGTATGCAGATATGGAATCGAGAATTGAGCGTTGCAAGTCAAGGGCGGCAGACGGTGAAAATCTTACCGACAGAGAGATTAAGCAGAGAATAAACGAGATAGACAAATCAAGGTCTAAATATTATCAGTTCTATACGGGCAAAAAGTGGGATGATATGCTCAACTACGATATCTGTATCAATACCACAGGCAAAGATATAAAACAGCTTGTTGAAGATTTTGCATTAACAGTCAAATAATTAACTAACGAGGACAGTATCAAGCCCGATACTGTCCTTTTTATTTGACTTAAATGTCATTTTATGGTAATTTTATCTAAAGGAGTGATTGATATGAAATCAACCGGTATCGTCAGACAGATTGACAGTGCAGGCAGAATTGTTCTGCCCAAAGAGCTTCGTACAATGCTTGACCTGAAAGAAAATTCCGATTATCTTGAAATTTTTACACAAGGCGATTTTATAATGCTTCGTAAGTATTCACCGTGCTGTGTTTTCTGTGACAGCACAGAGGACGTTATTGATTATTCCGGCAAAAAAGTCTGCCGTGCGTGTGCGGCAGAGCTTTTTAAAAAGTCACGCAATCTTTAAGGAGAACGGAATAATGACAGACGAAGAAAGATTGCTCGCAAAAAGGTTTGAGGAGCTGAGCTCCCGCGGCTACAACAAGGGTATATGGGTTTATTCCGATTTTCTCACAACCGCTCAGCAGGCGCTTCTGCAATCATTGAAGCTCGGTGCAGTCAGCTTTTACGGAGGCTATGACGGTGCAGAGAGGCGTGTTGCGTGCTTTGGCAGTGAAGAGCTTTGCGGTTATGAAGCCTGCCCCGAATGTGTGTGGCTCGAAATAAAGCCCGTTGCAAAAAAGTTTGCCGACGAGCTTTCTCACCGTGACTTTTTCGGCTCGGTTATGGCACTCGGCCTTAAGAGAGAAGTGCTCGGTGACATAATAGTTTACGACAACTGCGGTTACCTTTACTGTATGGAAAGTGTGAGCGGATATATAATTGAAAATCTTACGCAGGTAAAGCATACAACGGTTGCCTGTGCGGTTATTGATGAGCCTCCTGTCGAAAGTGTTGCTTTGCCAGATGCCGAGGATTTTGTTATAGCTTCAGAGCGGCTCGATGCGATTATTGCTTCGGTCTATAACCTTTCAAGAAGCATATGCAAAGAGTTGGTAGAGCAGGGTAAGGTGAGCGTAAACAGTATGCTTACCGAAAATCCTTCACGTCAGCTTGAGCCGCACGATACCGTTTCGGTAAGAGGCAAGGGCAGGTTTATTTACGAAGGAATTCTTCGGGAAACGAAAAAAGGCAAGCTCAGGGCAAGTGTAAGAGTACACAAATAAAAGTAAAAAAAGTGATAAAAAATTAAATTTTAAGTAATTTTCTGTAATTTACGTTCAAAATCCGACACCTGCAGTCAGACCGCAAATGTCGGATTTTTTTATGTTTTTGCTCGGTTATTTTCTTTTTTATAAACAAATGCGTATTTTTGCAAAAAAAATATAAAAATTCCTTTGCAGATAGTGACATTTTACTTTATTTATATTATTATATATAGGATATAAAAGAATGAGGAGGTGTTTTTGATGAAAGCGGTTTTCAGTTTTATTATGGCAGTGTTTACAGCACTGAGCGGTTTCGGCTCGGAAATGAGCTTTGCAACTGTCGAAGAGCTTTTTACCGATGCTCTTTCTCTCACAGTACAGCGTATCGGTTTCCTCGACGAAATTGATGACGGTGATATCGGTGTTGTCGGTGAATCCGCAGGCTACGTCAAAAACACCGTGCTTATATTTTTTGATGAGGATGCAGGCTTTTTCCAAAGGCTTGACGCACTCAGAGAATCGGGCGGCATTACCGTAGGCAGTATGCCCGATATGGAGCTTTGCGTTGTGCAGACTGCACCGACCAATCTGGATGGGCTTATGGCTCTGTGCGATAAGCTCAACAGTCACGGTGCGGTTGCAATGGCGGCAATCAGCCCTGCACACAGACTTGAAAATCAGTACACACCAGATGATCCGTTTACCGATTACGATTGGTATGAGGAGCACTGGAACGAATCAAGCCCTTACGGAAACAACTGGTGGCTTGAGGCGATAGATGCAAGAAGTGCATGGGGCTATGACAGCCTTTATGAGCATATGGATATCGGTGTTGTTGACGGCGGTTTTGATACGGCTCACGATGAGCTTGACGGCAAGATTGTTTTCCCGAATTCAAAAGAGGCTTCACGCAACAGACCCAACAGCCACGGTACACACGTTGCAGGCATAATAGCTGCCGAGTGTGACAACGGTAAGGGTGTGAGCGGAATATGTCAGGATTCAACGCTTATATGCGTTGACTGGACTCCGTCTGACGGTCAGCTCTGGATTCCCGACCTTGCAGTGCTTTACGGCTTTACAAAGGTTGTAAAAGCAGGTGCAAGGGTTGTCAATTTCTCTGTCGGTATTTCTTCATCGATAGGTGAAAACTCAAAGCGTTTTCCCTCAATCGTAAATAATTTTGATGCTTTACTCTATTCGTATGCTATGGGCTCGCTCATCAGCAAGGGTTACGACTTCCTTGTTGTGCAGTCAGCAGGTAACGGTAACGACGGCGGATATGCGGTAAACGCTTCACAGAACGGTCTGTTCTGTTCATTTAAAGAGGGTAACGTTTTCTTGCCCTTTGCAGGTGTAAGTAAGCAGGATTTGCTCGACAGAGTTATAGTAGTCGGCAGTGCGGCTGTTGACGGGCAGAAGTATGTGCAATCATCAAGCTCAAACGTAGGTGACGTGGTTGATATATGTGCACCCGGTGTTATGGTGTACAGCTGTACTACAGAAAACGAATATACTACAAAATCGGGCACTTCAATGGCGGCTCCCGTTGTCACAGGTGTGGCTTCACTTGTATGGGCGGTGAATCCCGACCTTACGGCGAGTGAAGTGAAAACTATAGTTTGCGAAAATACGGCTGATACAGTTGAGCCTTCGCCCGAAAGATATTTTGAAGATATAGGCTACAGAGCTTACCCGATGGTAAATGCAAAGCTTGCGGTTGAAAAAGCGATTTTGCAGAAAGGCGGAGCATATACTGTAAGCTTCAGCGGCTATGCAGATGAAGAGGTTGTTTTCACAAACGCTGACGGTGATGAGTTTATTTTCGAAACAGATATAAGCGGTGAACTCAGCTGTGTACTTCCCGAGGGTGAATACAGAGTTGAGTCACGCGGTATAAGTACAAGTATTACAGTTGACAGAGATATAGTTTTGTAATGCGTTTTGCAAAAACGCAAATCATGCAAAATACGGTTTTGCAAATCGTGATTTCAAAGAAATCAAATCATGCCGTAAGGCAACTCA
>JAZSEX010000114.1:0-3704 GCA_045531935.1 Acutalibacteraceae bacterium
TTAAAGTGTTACCAAGATAAAACATATGCTATTCTAACACTAAAAAACAAAATATGCAAGCTATTTTTTACAAAATTTATTTTTACGGCATATAAGGATTCTCATCGTAAACATAATTTTCAGGCATTATGAAAGGTTTCACAAAATTTATTGTAAAATCAACACCCCACTGCCCTACCGAGCCGTGCCATTTGCTTGAATGAGGCTCTATCGAGAGCATACCGTTATAATTCTTTATGTAAAGCAGAGCGAAAACGGGGCCCCACTTGACGTCGTCCATACCTGCAGGCGGGTCATCGTAATGCTCACCGTTTATGTAGAGTGTGCCTTTGATATGGAAATGATAGAATCTGTCACCCCATTTTTCCATTTCCTTCAGGTAATCGCCGCCTCTGTTGATACAGTGCGAAGTATCGTACTTGATACCGAGCTCAGGCAGCCTGCCGAGGACAACTGACCACGCATTATCTTCAACAACAAAGTTTGCCCAATCGCAGTTATACACCGCAATTTTAACGTTACGCTCTTTACCGTACTCAATAAGCTTTGAAAGGTAATCAACAGCTATATCGCAGTTTTCCATAAAGCTTTTGGTTTCAACCTCGTTACATCCGCAGTTGAATACTGGGCAACCGAGCTTTGAAGCAAGGTCGATACAGTTTTTATCGTGCTGCAATGCTTCGGGAATGATATCACCGTTATCGTCTACCCTGTCCATACCCCATCTGCCGATTGAGCCTACACGCACACCGTATTTCTCGCAGCTTGCTTTTATCTCGTCAACCTGTGCAAGCACTTCTGCACTGTCGTAATTGTAGTTGACGCAAAATTCAACCCATTCAAGACCTTTTTCGCTGACAGCCTTAATACAGCCGTCTGACCAACCGTTTATAATTCCGAGATACATACTTGTAACCTCCGTTTAAAATATTTTCGTTTTAAAATCCGCACCGCATTCTCTCGGATGAGAAAAGCTGAGTGCATAAATATCGTCTGCCGTACATTCGAGATTAAATATTTCTTTCGCTTTGCCTTCAAGCACATTAAACTGTGATGCACGTGATATAATCGGCAAAGTCGGTTCAGCCGCAGAAAGAATCTCCTTACCATTTTCATTACAGGCAAGAATGCGTATATAAGGCGGTACTCCTTGTGTGTGCTCTGCTTTTATTCCCAGGAAAAGACTCATTATAATCCGCCTGAGTCTTGCGGTAGGATATCGCTTTGTCTTTATTTTTTCAAGAAGCTCGTCCACACTGCAGGCTTCACGCACAGCAGTGTAAATTCTGTTTTCAAGCCCCTCCGAAACATCGGGAGCAAGAGCAATATCGTTTACGCTTAATTTTCTCAATGCATACAACAAAGCTGTTTCGAGTCTGTGCTCATCTGAAAAGTCACCTGAATAAAGCTTATCTGCTTTTTCAGGTACAAGCACAGAATAATCTTCTCCGTTTCTTATAAGCCCACGTATTGACGTAGCAGAAGCAAAACCGGAACCCGAATATTTTTCATCGTTATATCCGTCACCTTCACGGGATACCGCATTCAGTTCAAGTTCTGATTTGAGAAGTTTTGCAGCCGCAATATACTCAACTGCAAGAATATTATTAGGGCTTCCGAGAAGTGATGCATATTCACTGCCAAGAATCTTCTCTACAGCGCGCTGACGTGCTGATGCAAAAGACATGCTTTCAGGCAAAACGGCGTTTAAATGTTCTTTAAACTCATCAGAATACAAAGCCGATGCAACAGTTTTTAACATATCTGCCTTACCACACTCGCATCCGAAAGAAAGCATATCAACGCAACCAAGTGAACAGGCAATGCTTACCGCACCCCTTGCAAATGTCTGTGCACCGCTCACAGCCCAAGGTAACGGCAACTCGACAACAAGGTCAGCACCGCACCTGACAGCAGCAGAAGCACGAATAAATTTATCAAAAACCGCCGCTTCACCGCGTTGAACAAAATTACCGCTCATAACAGCGACTATATGAGTTGCTCCTGCTTGACGCGTCATTTGCAGCTGATACTCGTGACCCTTATGAAAAGGGTTATATTCAGCAACAACAGCCGCAGTTTTCATAAATTCACCACCTAAAAAATATAAGCAGACTTAAAGCCTGCCTATATATTATATCATTATTTAATTTAATTCAATACCATTTTATCTTTAATATGCCCTATTATTCTTTTTTCCAGCCTTGAAATATAGCTCTGTGATATACCGAGCATATCCGCAACCTCTTTCTGAGTATATTCACGCTCAATCCCTATACCAAAACGAAGCCGCATTATTGTCTGTTCACGCTCATTAAGCGTATTGACTATAGCAAGCAGAGTATTTGCTTCATCTTCGTGCTCTATATCGACATCGATACTGTCTGATTCACTCCCTAAAATATCAGACAGCAGAAGTTCATTTCCGTCCCAATCAATATTAAGAGGCTCGTCAATCGATACTTCGGTCCTCATATTTGAAATCTTTCGCAGATGCATCAGTATTTCGTTTTCGATACAGCGTGAAGCATATGTAGCAAGCTTTATATTTCGTGACGGACAGAATGTATTTACGGCCTTTATCAGACCTATCGTGCCGATTGATATAAGGTCTTCGATTCCTACCCCCGAGTTTTCAAACTTGCGTGAGATATAAACCACAAGCCGCAGATTATGTACAATCAGAAGCTCGCGTGCAGTTTCGTCACCGTCTTCAATGCGGCTCATCGCCTCCCTCTCCTGCTGTGCTGTAAGCGGTGCAGGCAAGGTCTCGGGGCCGTTTATATAATATATTCCCTTTTTCCCTAATTTTTTTCTTAGCTTTTTTAGCCACTCTCTGATTATTTTTACCATACTCTCTTCCTCCCGTAATATAATCTGCCGTATCGGCATTTAGCAGCACAGAATAACCTGAACCAAAATTATTCACTGCACCAACGGCAACAGCCGCATCTTTTATTTCAGCATTACCGTAATCTGACAAAATCTCAATACTTTCCGCAATAAACACACACATCAGCGAAGTGCCGCCTGCCGTATCCGAAACTGTCAGATGCATACCTTGCGGCAAATCACTGCCAACAGGTGAAAACGTTGCTGCCGCATATTCAAGCGGCAAAAGCTCAAGTGCAAGATTCCTGTCAATTACCGTGACACTTTTACCGCTGAAGCTGTCTTTAAGCGTATTACCGGTATCAATCAATCCGTCGGTTGCAACAGTTTTGCCTTTATAACTTATATTAACTTTCACATACATCTGTTCAAGATGATTTTTGGTGTAAATTTTACCGAAAATCCATACCGCAATATAAAATACAGTACCGATAAAAACAAGAGTGAGAAAGCTGATATCGAAGTACACTGAACCGTTACGCACTGCAAGCCCCTGAGGTTTAAGTAAAAACCACACCGCAGATATAAACCCTGCAAAGCCGAGAGTTACACCGCAAAGCGAACCAAAGCAACGCAAAAAACGCCGTACTGAGCCAAAACCAAACACGCAAAAAGTCACAACGCCAAGAAAAACTCCCCTTGCAAACAGAATAAACATAATTTGTAAGCTTGGCAGGAATATGCTCAGCGAATAAAACCCTCCAAGCAGCGAGCCGATAAGCACACGTAATGTTTTCGGCTTTTCACGGCACAGTGAGCCCGCCGCTTTAATCAGCAAAAAGCTGATAATCATATTGAGTGCAAAAAGCACG